>JAAZMQ010000157.1 GCA_012798745.1 Bacteroidales bacterium | reverse complement strand
TTTCGAATTAATCAATTTTGAAGACTTCAACCTACAATAAATTACTTGCCAATTCCGACAATTCGCTGCGTTCGCCTTTTATTAAATTAACATGGGCAAAAATATTTTGTCCCTTCATTTTATCGATCATATAGGCCAATCCATTCGATTGCGCATCGAGATAGGGCGAATCAATTTGTTGAAGATCACCTGTAAATACCATTTTTGTACCTTCTCCTGCACGAGTGATAATGGTTTTTACTTCGTGAGGAGTCAGATTCTGCGCTTCATCAATAATACAAAAAGTTTCCGAAAGACTGCGCCCACGAATGAATGCCAATGCTTCGATTTCCAATTTCCCCGATCGTTGCATTTCTTCAATAACGCGCCATTCGGGACTGTTTGGAGCAAGATGCGATCGGATGACATTAAGATTATCAAACAGCGGTTGCATATAAGGTGCCACTTTTTGTTTCTCGTCGCCGGGTAAATATCCGAGATCTTTGTTGGATAACGAAACAATAGGACGGGCAAGAAGAATTTGATTGTACAGTTTATGTTGTTTCAATGCCGAAGCCAATGCAAGCAACGTTTTGCCGGTTCCTGCTTTTCCTGTTAAAGCAACCAGTTTTATTTGAGGATCATTCAATACTTCAAAAGCAAAAGTTTGTTCGACGTTGCGTGGCTGAATCCCGAAATTACTCTCTTTTTCGATTTTCTTGATTTTTTGAGTAAAAGGATTGTATCGCACCAATACGCTGTTTCGATTACTTTTGAGAATAAAGCACTGATTGGGCTCTACCACTGTCGGAAAATCAAATTCATCGAAATCAACTCCAAGAGGATTCGCATAAATTCTATCGATAAGTTCGGGGTCAATTCCATCAAATACCACTTCCCCTTGTTCAAAAATATCGATATTGGTAACTTTATCTGTAATATAGTCTTCGGCAAGCAATCCCAACGATCGCGCTTTCATACGCAAATTAATATCCTTCGACACCAGAATGGTTTTCATATGAGGATGTTTCTCCGTGAGAGTCAAAAGAGTAGAAAGAATCCGATTATCCGGACTGCTTTCGGGAAAAGCTTCTAAAATTTTAGGGTGATCCGGAACATTCACGATATACAATTTACCACGTCCTACTCCCAATTCAGCCCCATTTGTAAACAAATCATCATCGGTAATCAGATCCAATTCTCGAATAAAAGCACGAGCATTGAAATTGATCTGATCGTTCCCCTTTTTGAATTTATCCAATTCTTCTAACACTACAAAAGGAATATAAATATCGTTTTCTTCAAAATTATCCATACACTTATAATCGTGAAGAATAACGTTGGTGTCGAAAATGAAATTCTTTTTCGTACTCGAGTACGTTTTTTTTGATTTTGCAGGCTCTGATTTTGTTTTTTTCGAAGTAAGTGTATCTGTTCTTTCCATTTTTTGTTTGTAATTAAACGCGGTTAGTATTTAAAAAACACAAATACTCTAAGATTGTTTTCCCTATACCTTATTTTATTTTAAACGCTAAGATACAAACAAAAAATACAATATTTCCGCAAGAAACAGGTATTTTTAGTTTTCTCTATAATTCATTACCTTTGCACGTTAAAACAAAGGTAAAAGTAACGATGCAAAAACCTTCCATTCCCAAAGGAACGCGCGATTTTTCTCCTGAAGAGATGGCAAAGCGCAACTATATTTTCGACACCATTAAAACAGTCTTCCAATTGTTCGGCTTTCGTCAAATCGAAACGCCGGCCATGGAAAATTTGTCTACACTCTTGGGAAAATATGGTGAAGAAGGCGACAAACTGTTGTTTAAGATACTCAATTCCGGCGATTTTCTTTCTGCCCTAACCCCGGAAGACCTTCAAGAAGGAAATTCAGCAAAAACAGCAACCAAAATTGCCGAAAAAGGATTAAGATATGATCTTACCGTTCCCTTTGCTCGCTATGTGGTTATGCATCGACAGGAAATTACTTTTCCTTTCAAACGTTTCCAGATACAGCCTGTTTGGCGTGCCGACAGACCACAGAAAGGGCGTTACCGCGAATTTTTTCAATGCGATGCCGATATTATCGGATCCGATTCACTGCTCAACGAAGTGGAACTCCTTCAGATGATCGATGAAGTATTTAAACGATTGAATATCCTTATCATTACCAAACTGAACAATCGGAAAATTCTTTCAGGTATTGCCGAAATTATCGGTGAAGCCGACAAAATAACAGATCTTACGGTTGCTATCGATAAATTGGATAAGATCGGCTTAGAAAACGTAAACGAGGAATTACGTTCCAAAAACATTTCTCAGGAAGCCATTGATAAACTGCAACCCATTATTTTATTGCGTGGTAGCAACGAGGAAAAAATAGAAACACTAAAAAACGTCCTTGCTACTTCCAAAACCGGATTAAAAGGTATTGAAGAGATCGAATTTATTTTAAACAAAACGGCATTGCTCTCTCTTGAAAATCAAATAGAGCTTGACCTTACCCTTGCCCGAGGTCTGAATTATTATACAGGTACCATTATCGAGGTAAAAGCCGTTGATGCAGAAATAGGGAGTATAAGCGGCGGAGGCAGATACGATAATCTAACCGGTATTTTTGGACTTCCCAACGTATCGGGTGTGGGTATTTCTTTTGGTGCCGACCGCATCTACGATGTATTGAACCGGCTCAACCTTTACCCCGACAATCTCACCCAAGGAACCGACATTCTGTTTGTTAATTTCGGCGAACAAGAAGAAAACTTCATTCTTCCTCTCCTCACACAATTGCGAAACAAAGGGGTTTCTGCAGAAATTTATCCTGAACCGGCAAAGATAAAAAAACAACTCTCCTATGCCGACGCTAACCATATTCCTTTTGTTGCCCTTATTGGCGAAAACGAAATTTCCGAAGGGAAAATCACCCTTAAAAACATGAAATCGGGAGATCAAATAAAGATCAGCCGAGATGAATTTATAAAAAAATTATCGACAAAAAACCGGCAACAGTAAGTTCCAACTATGATTTCCATAGAAAATCTTTCCGTTGAATTTGGCGGATTCACCTTACTAAACGATATATCGTTCGTATTAAACAAAAACGAACGTGTGGCATTGGTCGGCAAAAACGGAGCAGGAAAATCTACTTTACTCAAAATTATTGCCGGTCTCCGTCGCCCCACTCAAGGAAAAGTTTCTTATCCGAAAGAAATTTCTATCGGATATTTGCCACAACAAATGCAGCTAAATAACACACTTACAGTAAAAGAAGAAGCGGCGTTGGCATTTGATCATCTGCAAAAGATGGAAAAAGAACTCGAGAAACTACATCTTCAACTTGCTCAACGAACCGATTACACATCAGAAGCATATCAACATATCATTCAACGTTCAGCCGATTTACAAGAATTGTTGCTGATATCGGGCATCAACAATTTTGAAGCCGAAATAGAAAAAACGCTTACAGGCTTAGGATTTTCGCGAGAAGACTTCGATCGGCCCACCAAAGAATTCAGTGGAGGATGGCGTATGCGTATCGAACTGGCCAAAATACTGCTACAATCGCCGGATGTGTTGTTATTGGACGAACCCACCAATCATCTCGATATCGAATCCATTCAATGGTTGGAAAACTTCCTCACAACCCACGCCAATGCAGTAATATTGGTATCGCATGACCGCGCTTTTCTCGATACGGTTACTAGCCGGACACTTTCAATTGTGTGCGGAAAAATTTACGATTACAAGGTGAGTTATTCCCAATATGTAGAACTCCATGCAAAACGGCGCGAACAACAATTTCGTGCCTACGAAAATCAACAAAAACAAATTCAGAAAACCGAAGAATTTATCGAACGTTTCCGCTATAAGCCCACCAAATCCAACCAAGTACAATCGCGCATCAAACAACTTGAAAAAATCGACATCATCGAAATAGACGAAGTAGATAATTCTCATCTGAATTTGAAATTCCCTCCCGCTTCCCGTTCAGGATCTTTTCCGCTAACCATAGAAAATGTATCTAAAAGTTATGGCGAACATGTGGTGTTTGCCGATGTAAACATGACTATTCATCGGGGCGAAAAAGTGGCTTTCGTAGGCAAAAACGGCGCAGGAAAATCGACCCTCGTTAAGTGCATTATGAACGAAATCGACTATCACGGCAATCTTAAATTGGGTCACAATGTAAAAATTGGCTATTTTGCTCAGAATCAGGCACAGTTGCTCAATGAGAATCTGACGGTATTCGAAACCATCGATCAAGTTGCCACAGGCGATATTCGCACCAAGATACGCGATATTCTGGGTGCATTTATGTTCGGCGGCGAAGCATCGGATAAAAAAGTAAAGACTCTTTCAGGGGGTGAACGCAGTCGGCTGGCAATGATTCGTCTGCTGCTCGAACCTGTGAATCTCCTTATTCTTGACGAACCAACAAACCACCTGGATATGGCATCGAAAGAGGTTCTAAAAAAAGCCATTTCGGAATTCGACGGCACTGCCATCATCGTTTCACACGACCGGGATTTTCTCAATGGATTGATTACGAAAGTTTATGAATTCGGAGAAAAAAAAGTTACCGAGCATCTGGGAGGCATTTATGATTTTCTGGCAAAAAAGAAACTCGACAATCTGCAACAACTAGAAACGTCTCTCAACACTTCACCCGTAAGAACAGAAGACAAAACAAATGACCGAAAACGAGAAAATAAGCTTTCGTATCAAGAACAAAAAGAACGGAACAGACAAATCCGAAAACTCGAAAAAGAACTTCAAGAAACAGAAGACAAAATCACTTCAATGGAAGAAAAACTATCTTCTATCGAAACCGAACTAATCACGCCGGAAGGAGCATCCAATGCTACATTAGTCCAATCGTATATCGATCTGAAAAATAAAATTACCGCATCAATGAACATTTGGGAACGTTTGGCGTTGGAAATTGAAAAGCTGCAAAATAACCAATAAATGAAACTCAGTAAATTTATACTGAAACTGTTCGGATGGCAAGTAGTAAATGTGCAGCCGGATATTCCCAAATGTGTAATAGCGCTTGCGCCACATACCAGTAATTGGGATTTTGTAATAGGGAAACTGGCTTACAGTGCAATGGGGAGAAAGGCAAAATTTCTGATTAAAAAAGAATGGTTCTTTTTTCCTTTTAATTTCTTTTTCAAAAGCGTAGGGGGAATTCCGGTTGAAAGAAATAAAAGCAATGCGCTTACCGATAAATTAGCCGAAGAATTCAACAAACACGAGCAATTTCAGCTGGCAGTAACCCCCGAAGGTACAAGAAAGCCGGTTAAAGAATGGAGAAAAGGCGATTATTACATTGCACTAAAAGCAAATGTTCCTATTGTTTTAGTAGGACTCGACTATGCCAAGAAACAAGTTATCTTTCTCGACACATTTTACCCCACAGGCGATTACGATAAAGATATAGAAAAAATAAAAGCCCACTACAAGGGTATTACCGGAAAACATCCCGAAAACTTTTTACTCTGATCAGCTCTCATCAAACTCTTTAAAATCGAAAGACAATTGAATGGGTGTCTCTTCTTGTGATGCTTCTGTGTCGGGATTTCGAAGTGAAAGTCCCAGTAAACGAATTTTTCTTTCCGGAATATCATCAACGGATAAAAGCAATTCTTTTCCCAATTCAAAAATCTGAGTCCGGGTTTTGATAAGATAATCCACCGTTCTACTGCGTGTGATGAGCGTAAAATCGGCATACTTTATTTTCAGTGTAAGCGTTTTAGCAAAGAATTTGCGTTTCTCCACTCTTCTGTAAAGTTCTTGCGAAATTTCATCCAAAGCCCGCAACACATCTACCATTTCATAGATATCTTCAGGAAAGGTCTCTTCGGTTCCCAATGATTTGCGGATATGTTCCGATTCAACTTCACGATCATCGATTCCGCGCGCAAACCAATAATAAGCACTTCCAACTTTTCCGAAATGTTTCACAAGATCTGCTTCTGTCCATTGTTTCAAATCATAGCCGGTTTTTATGCCCAATTCGTTCATGCGGGCAGCCGTTACTTTACCTACACCAAAAAAACGCTTCACAGGCAAACGTTCAACAAAAGCTTCGCCCTTTTCCGGAGGTATCACAAACAAACCGTTGGGTTTACGATAATCGGAAGCTATTTTTGCCAAAAATTTATTGTACGATACACCGGCAGAAGCCGTTAAACGCGTACGATTATATATTTTTTGTTTGATTTCCTTTGCTATCACTGTTGCCGAACGAATTCCTTTTTTATTGACAGTAACATCCAAAAAAGCCTCATCGAGCGACAAAGGTTCCACTTTATCGGTGTATTCAAGAAAAATCTGCATGATCTGATGAGATACCGCTCGATAAACATCGAAACGAGGCATAACAAAAATCAGATGAGGACATTTCTGCGAAGCGGTAACCGATGCCATTGCCGAATGAATGCCGTAACGCCGAGCCTCATAGCTGGCAGCAGCCACCACTCCGCGTTTACCTTCGTAACCCACGACAACCGGTTTGCCGCGGTATTCAGGATTATCGCGTTGTTCAATAGAAGCATAAAAGGCATCCATATCGATATGGATTATTTTGCGAGTCATAGCAATAAACATAAACTATATTCCTCATCACCGACCTTAGCCATTTTCTGCTCGTAACGAAAAGGTTTCCATTGGATAATAAGAAGCTCCTCGAGGAGATAATCGACTTTCGAACAACACTATTTCATTGGCTTCATACTGCACAGGCTGAGGAAACCGGGAAATCGTCAAAGCACGATTTAATGAAGGTTTAATGGTTTGACCGGGAATAAATCGCCCTATCGTTAGATGAGGATTGAAAAATTTTTCATCGGGAATAAAACCCATAGGTGCCATCGCACGGTCTATCTTTTTTTTCAATTCGAATAAAATTTCGGGAGCATCAATCCCTAACCACAGCACTTTGGGTTCATTCCTTCGGTTGAATAAACCCGGATTTGTCAATTGAAAAGAAAAAGCAGGGGTTCCATACACTGCCGAATGAATCGCATCTTTCAATTCCGCTAATTGATCCACAGGCACTTCGCCGAAAAAGAACAACGTCAAATGGTACAACTCCGGATCTACCCATTTGATGCGATATTTTTGCAGCAAATGTTTCAATTCCTTCGCTTTATTCGCAGCCGGTTCAACGGGAATAAGGGGCAAAGCAAGAAAAATACGTTTGGACTGCATAACGAAGAAAAGACTTTTATTTTTCCCCTATTTCAATTGATGACATAAGTAATGGATATCGCTCCTTTGGAAGGGCCGAAATAGTTTTTCTTATTTTCTCCGATTTTCGATCCGTTTTTTCCCAATGAATAGGTGTCATAATCGAGTCGGGCATATCCCACTCCCAACGTCGCTTCCAATCCCCAGCGAGAACTTAATATCCATTGATACCCGTAACTAACACCAAAGCCAATGGCAGATCCGTCGTAGCGACGATCTTTCAGATTTTTCAGCTTCCATATGGGAATATCCACACCCCCCATATTGAAGTGTCCACCCACACCGTGAAATCCAAAAAAATGACCGTCATAGGTTTCGTTAAGCCAATAACGTGCCTCCGGCCATATAACCCAGTGTTTCAGTTGTTTGTCATTGCCGAATTTAAATGGATTGAATCCGGCCGACAACTCTATGCTTACGTTATCGGCCACTGCAAACTCTGCCCCAAAATTGGGCGATGCGATCAACCAATACGGAATATTCGTTTTCAACATCGTTCGTTGAGCATGTACACACAAAGAGAGTCCCATCAACAAAAAAAGGACAAGAGGAATTTTTTTCATCGTATTCATTGTTCTTCGATAAAATTAGAATAACACATTAATGATCCGTTATTGGCAAAGATAACGGAAAATTGCTAAAAAATAAGGATTATAAGGATAATTTTCGCAAATAATCCCACCAACATAAGTTTATAGGCGACAATCGCAAAAGTTGTAGTTTTTATTTTTCGAAATTATCCGTTCTGAAAGGAACCACAGGCAATTCGCGGGTATTGTAAAGATTCCCGATTTGAAAATTCTTAAAGCAATATCTTACCGCCACAGGATTCGGAATATTTTCATTCGAAACAATCAATATTCTGTTGTTCAAATCGACTTCAACCTTAGCCGGATGAAAAATCCGATCGTTTCCGGCAATCTCGAAACCATTTATACCCACCGTTCTGCTGAAACCGTTCTCTGAATGATTGAAAGAAAGGAAAATTTTTCCGCCCTTTATTTCCATCGATTTATACTCCGGCCCGTGATCGGCTACGCCCGCATGACCATAAGTTTGCGAAAGAGCCATGAACGCAAGTCTTTTCCCTACATCAATTTTATTACGGGGATGAATATTGGTTTTCTCGTAATCTTCCACCAAATCGTTAGTCGAAATCATGCCACTGTTGGGAATCAGAAATTGTGCCTTGAATTGAGCCTCTCGCAGCAGCGCTCCGGAAGTGCCGGTTTCCCCATCTCCATAAATAAAAGGAGCTATTTCTACGTAATAAAACGGCAAATCGCCCAATCTCCAATCTTTTCTCCAACAATTGACCATGTTGGCAAGTCGCTCGGCATACACATCGTGGCTGCCTACATTGGATTCTCCTTGATACCAGATAAAACCCTTGACAGTATAATGAATCAACGGACGTATCATCGCATTATACATCACCATCGGACGCGCAGACGAAGGGAGTTCATTAATAGCTTTTTCACTCAAATCGACATCGGGATAGGTTTCCAATATTTCCCGGCTTGTCCAACATTCCACTCTTGAGCCTCCCCAACTCGATACAATAATCCCAACGGGAACATGTAACGCCCGATAAAGCGTTTGCGCAAAATAATATGCCGTGGCACTGAAACCCGGCGCATTTTCCGGGGTACATTCTTGCCACATGCCCTTAACGGTTTCCTGTGGTTCCATCGCCTCTGTTTTGGGAATGGTAACGAAACGGATTCCCTTGTTTTGCCCTGCCATTGCAATGGTTTCGTTGGCTTTAAGCACCGGATTGTTCCAAAAACCGTTCAACGGCATTTCCATGTTGCTCTGCCCGGAAGCAAGCCACACCTCTCCTATCAATACATTGTTTAAAACTACTTCCTCTCCATCGGAAACGGAAAGGGAATACGGAGTGAAACCGGCCGAAGGGGTAGAAATGGAAGCAATCCAATTTCCTTTGGCATCGGCTTTTACCTTAGTGACTTCAGATGTCCATGAAGGACGCACTGCCACTGTTTTTCCGGGAGCGGATTTTCCCCAAATATTCACTTTAGCATTTTGCTGCAAAACCATGTTATCACTCAATATTTCCGGTAAAATCGGTTTTGCAAAAACTGCTGCAACCAGGCAGCAAAACAAGAACGTTAAAAAATAAACTTTTTTCATGATGCGTATTATTACTTAAAAAATCGTTTGAATAAATTCAATTGTCGAAGGCGGCATGCGTCACAAAGATGCAAAAAATCTTTGTAAAAAAGAGGATAAAAAAAAATTTATCCTCCGTCGGATTTTCAGGACGCATATAAACAGCTTGATTTACCCCCATCCTGATAATATACTTTAACAAATGAAAGCAATTTACCCCAAAGACGAATCGATTTAGGGTTAAAAAATTAAAATATACGTCCGACAGATTTTCAGAAATAGGATAATATTTTCTGTAACTCACGCCTGAAAATTCGACAAAGGAATCTGTTCAGTTTTTGTTAACGCCGCTCTTTAGAAAAAGGATAAAATTTTTGTGCACTCTGACTCCATTTTCCGACGAAAGATAAAATTTTGTTCCGCTTCTGTTCTCATCCATTGCAGCACGGGTTGGATCATCAAATTTGCTGAGGTAAACCTACAAATTTTACACAGAATTTAATTTTTGATTGTTCGAACAACTAATTCAAGATTCGTTAAAAAACTTTCTTTGTTTAGATATCAAATGCATATAAATGCATATATTTGCCAAACATGAGATATTTATATTGATGATTCTTACTTTATTGATGATTCTTACTTTTAATTTTTTTAAAAACATATAGCTATGGAAAAAAGTTTTATTCACGAAGATTTCTTACTTCAAACCGACGCAGCAAAAGAACTGTATCATAAACATGCAAAAAAAATGCCCATCATCGATTACCATTGTCATTTAAATCCGGCATATATCGCAAACGATCACCAATTTGACAACTTGGGGCAAATATGGCTCGAAGGTGATCATTACAAATGGCGCGCCATGCGAACCAATGGCGTTGACGAACGCTATTGTACGGGCAAAGATACATCGGATTGGGAAAAGTTCGAAAAGTGGGCAGAAACAGTTCCTTATACCATGCGAAATCCACTGTACCACTGGACACACCTCGAACTGAAAACGGCTTTTGAAGTAAATGAAATTCTGAATCCAACAACAGCTAAAAAAATTTATGACATTTGCACCGAAAAACTGCGTACTCCGGAATTTTCTGCACGCGGACTAATGAAAAAATTCAATGTGGAAACCGTTTGCACAACGGATGATCCTGTAGACAGCCTCGAACATCATCTCGCTTTAAAAAAAGAAGGTTTCGAAATAAAAGTACTGCCTGCATGGCGCCCCGACAAAGCAATGGCAGTGGAAAATCCCGCCGAATATCGGGCGTATGTAGAAAAGCTCTCGAAGGTTTCCGGCGTAACCATCAGCAAATTCTCCGACCTTATTGAAGCCTTGCGCAAACGTCACGATTTTTTTGCAAGCGCGGGTTGCAAATTATCCGATCACGGGATAGAAGAATTCTACGCCGAACCATATACGCAAACAGAAATCGACTCCATATTTAACAAAGTATATGGGGGAAAAGAACTATCTCAAGAAGAGATTCTGAAATTCAAATCGGCCATACTTTACGAAGGTGCAATAATGGATTGGGAAAAAGGATGGACACAACAGTTTCACTACGGCCCTATCCGAAACAATAATACCCGTATGTTTAGGCAGTTGGGACCCGATACCGGATTCGATTCCATCGGCGATTTTACCGTAGCAAAAAACATGAGCCGTTTTCTTGACCGATTAGACGTAGACAACAAACTTGCCAAAACCATCATTTATAATATCAATCCCAGAGACAACGACCTCGTAGCAACGATGATAGGTAACTTTCAGGACGGATCTGTTCCCGGTAAAATTCAATTTGGTGCAGCATGGTGGTTCCTCGATCAGAAAACGGGAATAGAAGCGCAATTGACATCACTTTCCAATATGGGGCTGTTGAGCCGTTTCGTAGGAATGCTTACCGATTCGCGCAGTTTTCTATCCTATCCGCGTCACGAATATTTTCGTCGCATATTATGCAATTTGATTGGTAACGATGTGGAAACCGGTTTATTGCCGGCATCTGAAATGGCATTCATAGGAGAGATGGTTGAAAACATTTCGTATTACAATGCGAAAAACTATTTCAACTTTTAAAATTATTGATTTTCAAAAATATATTCCATTATGATGAAGCTAGGAAAATACAGTTTTGGTGTGGGCGACAGATTCTCACACCAAGGCAAAGCCCAGTTAAGAGCATTAATGAAAGCAAACAAAGCAGGATTGAAAATTATTCCGGTATGGAATAAATCGAACCGTGAACACATGTATGTGAATTCTCATCCGGCCGATGTACGCAAAGAGGCCGATGAAGCCGTAAAAGCATTGAATTATAAAGGACAATACTTTGTAGATGCAGACCATATTAACCTGAATACCGTTGCACCCTTTGTTGAAGTTTCCGATTTTTTTACGCTTGACGTGGCTGCTTTCATAGGAAAAGAAAGCAAAAAAGAAGAGATTGAGGATTTCGTTGCTTCCTGCGAAAAATATACGGGGCAATTGCACGTGCCGGGCATTGTAAAACCGTTGGAAATTACCCGTCAACTATTGGAAGAAATCGCCAATAAATTTTTGGCAGCCACACAACAAGCATTCGAAATATATGCTTATCTGAAGAAAGAAAAAGGAGAAGGGAATTTTATTACCGAAGTATCCATGGATGAGGTAGAAACACCCCAAACACCGGTAGAAATGTTGTTTATCCTGAAAATGTTGGCCGATAAGGGGGTTCCCGTCCAAACAATCGCTCCAAAATTTACAGGGAGATTCAACAAGGGAGTGGATTATGTTGGCGATCTCGATCAGTTTGCAAAGGAATTCGAAGAAGATGTTCTCGTTATCGATTTTGCAGTAAAAGAATTCGGTCTTCCTGAAGAACTAAAACTCAGCGTACATTCGGGAAGCGATAAATTCTCCATTTATCCGATCATGGCAAAAATCATCAACAAATATGACAAAGGCTTGCATTTGAAAACGGCCGGGACTACCTGGCTCGAAGAAGTTATTGGTTTATCGATCGCAGGAAACGACGGACTGAATGTTGCAAAAAAAATATATGCAAACGCTTATGGAAGAAGAGAAGAGTTGTGTGCACCGTATGCTGATGTAATTGATATCGATCCGGATAAACTACCCTCTGTTAACGAGGTCAACAGCTGGTCGGGTGAAAAATTTGCCAATACACTGCGTCATATTCCCGATCATCCTGATTATAATTCCCACTTCCGCCAGTTGATCCATGTAGCTTATCCTGTAGCTGCAGAAATGGGGAAAGAATTTACCGATTTGCTTAAAAAATATGCCGATATCATAGGTTCTTGCGTAGAAGAAAACATTTACGACCGGCATTTAAAAAGATTATTCAATCTCTAAAAAGATTTTCTTTCTCATGAGAAAGAGGGTGTATCACAATGTGATTTCACCCTCTTTGTGTTCGTACTCCTATCGAAGAATAATTTCAAATATTCAATTCTCAGAGGCTTATTTTTTATTTTAAGACTACCTCTTTTTATTCTCTCTTGTCTAAAGGATCCGTTTTTTCTTTTAAATGACGAACCATAAGAATCGTATTTTTCAAGTATTCGTATTCCAATTCAAAACATTCCGAAAAAAGGTTGTTCCCCAGATTATCCTCTATCTGCGATTCAGTCCACAACTTTCCTCCTTCAAGCTGCAAACTGTTGAACACTTCTTCATCCTCGATGTCGGAAACATATAAAAAAATCAGCCGTTTTGTATCCTCGTTTTCAAAAACATATTTCAACAAAAACCGAACAGGTAAAGCATCGCTGCCACACTCCTTGCGAATGACGTTGCGAACTACTTCGTCGGGATCATGGTTATTAAAACTCATGTATTTTTCAAAAGGGTGATCCAACTTGCCGGGGTCCAACAACCAAGACTCATCGCGCTTTTTCAAGTATATTTTCCCTTTGTATATCACCACACACCTCACTACCGGATGCATGAATTTATTTTTCATTTCTCTAGAAACCGATTTGGCTATTTTCCCCTTAACGTTACCGCGCTCATTCACTACAGGCAGCCATTCTTCTTTTTTTAGCTGCTTGTCAAGCATACGAAGACGCATCATCTCCATCACGATGATAGTAATTAAAATAATCTGAAAAAAGGTAATCCCGGCCAACCTGTGGAGAAAAGAAGTACCGGTAGTAGAAAAGATAAAAAAAGCAAGTACCAGCAACAAATGAATAGAAAGGCCATATTGTGTTTGAAATGCCACCCTAAACGATTCGCTCAAATAATTTTTAACCATCGGATTGGCATTTTTTGCAAGACGAAAAATGATTTTCGAACGCGAAAGGCGGGAAACAATCAACGTTAACACAAAAATAATTTCGATAAGAACAAACGTTCCGAATTCGTCGATTTGAGGCGGAATAAAAAAAGACAGTACAAACGAGAGAATAAACGTGATAAACGAAAGATCATAAATCAACCTACTTTGCTTTTTAACGACAAGAAAAGCCGCTGCCGATAACGCTGCAGCAATAAGCAAAGCTAACCTGAAGTCTATTCTTCCAATAAGAAAAGAAAAAACCAGGAAAGGAATAAGTCCGAACGCAGGATTTTTCAATAATTTTTGTATGCCATTCATATTCACCCAAAGACAATCGACAGTCTCGCTATAATAACAACTGCCAACGACTTTTGTTCCTTACGGGCGAAAATAAATATCTGCATGATAAGAGGAACGTACCAGCGGCCCACTGATTACAGTAGTAAAGCCCTTTTCAAGAGCTGTTTTTCGAAATTCATCAAAGGTATCAGGATGAACGTATTCCCTCACAGGATAATGTTTTCGAGAAGGCTGTAAATACTGCCCGATGGTGAGCGAACGACAACCAACAGCCAATAAATCGTCCATCAGTTCATAAATTTCTTCGTGAGTTTCACCCAGCCCCACCATGATGCCCGATTTGGATAAAACACCGTTTTCGGCAATACGAGCCAGGGTTTTGAGGCTGACATCGTACTTTGCGGCACTGCGAATCTGCGGCGTCAGACGACGAACAGTTTCCATGTTATGCCCCATAACATCAGGCCGGGCAGCACAAACACTGTCAATAAGCTCCTCTCTTCCTTGAAAATCGGGAACAAGGATTTCGATAGTTGTTCCCGGATTTTCACGCCGAATCGCCTCGACGGTTTTTATCCAGTGTTCTGCACCCAAATCCGGCAAATCGTCCCGATCGACCGAGGTAATAACAACGTGTCTCAACTTCATCAATTTAACCGACTGAGCCACATTTTCCGGCTCAGCCGGATCCAATGCCAGTGGGCGTCCGGTCCGCGTATTGCAGAACTTACACGACC
>JAAZMQ010000016.1 GCA_012798745.1 Bacteroidales bacterium | reverse complement strand
TTCAACAATGTATTGCTGATATCTGCACGTACGAAAAACGCCCTGTTCTGAATGTGGTAGATGCCTATCGAATAATGAAGACCAACGGCCCGAGGGGGAAATCGCCATCGGATGTAGTACTTGCCAAGGGGCTTTTCATGTCGCAAGATATCGTGGCTGTCGACACAGCTGCCGCCAATTTCTTTAATCAGGTACGTACAATACCGGTTGAAAGCGTCAAACATATTGTCAATGCACAAGCGCTGGGGCTGGGAACGATGGATCTCGACAAACTGAACATCAAAAGAATTAAGATATAAATAAAGGGGATGATGCTGAAAAAAATCCGGGTTACCGTATCCATCCTGTTGGTTTCGCTGATTACCCTTTATTTTCTCGATTTCAGGGGATTTCTGCCTCAGCGTTTCAGCTTCTTGGCCGAGATACAATTTATCCCTGCTTTATTGGCACTCAATGTGGGCATCATCGTTGCATTGGTGATGCTCACGCTGATATTCGGCCGGATCTATTGTTCCTCGGTTTGTCCGATGGGAATTTATCAGGATGTGGTGGCATGGCTGTCGAAAAAATTCACAAAAAAGAAACGATACACTTACAGCAAAGCCAAAACCGTGCTTCGTTGGAGCATATTGGGTGTTGTAGTCGTTGCTTTTCTTTTCGGATTTACTTTCCTGCTCGGCTTGCTCGATCCTTACGGAGCTTACGGAAGAATGGTTACCCATCTTTTCCGCCCGGCCTATCTGGCAGGAAACAATTTGCTCGAAGCTATATTTACCTCCTTCGGTAACTATACCTTCTATAAAGTTGCGATATACGGACTGGGTCTGTTTTCCACGATTGTAGCACTTATCACCTTGCTGGGAATCGGCCTTCTGGCGTGGCGCAACGGCCGAACCTATTGCAACACCCTTTGTCCTGCGGGAACCGTTCTCGGTTTTCTGAGCAAATTCTCGCTTTTCAAAATACAATTTAAAAACGACAAATGCAATTCGTGCGGTCTGTGCTCAATGAAATGCAAAGCATCGTGTTTGGATGCCAAAAACAAAAAAATCGATTACAGTCGCTGCGTCACCTGTTTCAACTGCATAGAAAGCTGCAATCGCGATGCCATAAAGTATGCACCCGTTCTCCCACGCAGGAAAAGAATGGTTGACCCTGTGCCGGCTTATTCGTACGAAAAACCCGCTAAATCGGTCGACACATCCAAACGGCGGTTTCTTTCGGCAACGCTGTTATCCGCAATTGCCGCAGGTAATCTAATCGCTCAAGAAACCGCGGGTAAGCTGCGTTCCAAAAAAGAGCCCAAACGGCAAACGCCCATCGCTCCGCCGGGTGCAATCGATTTCAATCACTTACGAGAAAAATGCATATCCTGTCATCTGTGCGTAAGCAAATGCCCCTCACACGTCATAAAACCGGCATTTCTTGAATACGGCTTAGGCGGGATGATGCAGCCACATTTGTATTTCGATCACGGCTTCTGCAATTACGATTGCACGGTTTGCGGCGATGTATGCCCTACCGGGGCACTCACGCCGTTAACCATAGAAGAAAAACATCATACGCAGATGGGGCAAGTGCATTTCATCCTCGAAAACTGCATTGTTTATTGCGATGAAACGAGTTGCGGCGCTTGTTCCGAACATTGTCCCACGCAAGCAGTGAGTATGGTGCCCTACAAAGGGGCACTCACCATTCCGCAAATCGACCCCACTATTTGCGTAGGTTGCGGCGGATGCGAATCGATTTGCCCGGCTATTCCTTATAAGGCCATTTACGTAGAGGGACTGGAAGCCCACAACCGGATCGAGATAAAAGAGGAAAAACCGGAAGAAATCGAAATCGAAGACTTCGGCTTCTGATTCGGAATAAAGAAGTTACTTTGCGGCTAACTATCCTTAATTTTTCGACCTTCACAAAAAAGTAAATGACTCGGATTTTTAACCTTTCTTAATTGGAGAGAGCCTAAAGAAAAAAAACTGTTTTAAAGCATTATGAAAACTTATTCACGAAGGAAATTTTTAAAGACAGCAGCAGCGACTGCGGCGGGTATTACCATTGTTCCGAATACGGTATTGGGCAAAGCCTGGGGGCATACAGCTCCGAGCGACCGGTTGAACATTGCGGGGATAGGCGTCGGAGGTGTGGGACGCCGCAACCTGGCCAACATGAATACGGAGAACATCGTCGCCCTTTGCGACGTGGACTGGAAATATGCCGCAAAAACTTTCAACGATTATCCGAAGGCCAAAAGGTTCAAGGACTGGCGGGTGATGTTCGACGAGATGGGCAACTCGATCGATGCGGTTATGGTAGCCACGCCCGATCACACACATGCCGGTGTGGCAGCGCATGCCATCATGTTGGGCAAACATACCTACGTGCAAAAGCCTCTGACCCATTGCGTATACGAATCACGGCTGCTTACACGGTTGGCAAAAAAATACCGGGTAGCCACCCAAATGGGTAATCAGGGGAATTCGTTCGATTGGTGCCGTCAGGTAACCGAATGGGTACAGGCAGGCGTTATCGGCGAGGTGTATGAAGCCCATTGCTGGACGGATCGACCCATCTGGCCACAGGGATTGTCCGAGCCCAAAGGAGGGGTACCCGTTCCCTCCACGTTGGATTGGAATCTGTTTATCGGCCCCGCCGAAAAACGGCCGTACGATCCGGCATATCATCCGTGGAATTGGCGGGGATTTTGGGATTTCGGTACGGGAGCATTGGGAGATATGGCCTGCCATATCATGGACCCCCTGTTTTGGGCGTTGGATTTGAAATATCCGACGAGTGTATCGGCCAGTTCGACGCTGGTTAACCTGTATTCGCCTCCTCAGGCCGAAAAAATCACGTACAAATTTCCCGAACGACCGGCTAAGGGTAAGGTAAGGATGCCGAAAGTGACAGTACACTGGTATGACGGGGGATTGTTGCCTGACCGTCCCGAAGAATTGGAAGACGGAGAGATGATGGGCGACGAAAACGGCGGCATTATTCTGGTAGGCACGAAAGGGAAAATAATGACGGGATGCTACGGAATGAATCCGACCCTGCTTCCCACCTCGAGAATGCGAGACTTCAAACAGCCTGAACCCACCATTCCCCGTGTCAAAGGCGGAAACGGAAACATATGGGATACAAATGCACATGAACAGGATTGGATTCGTGCCTGTAAGGAATCTCCGGAGAACAGGATTGAACCCTCATCCAATTTTCAATTTTCGGGTCCGTTCAGCGAGACGGTGTTGATGGGTGTGCTGGCCGTACGTCTTGCGGGATTGAATAAGGAATTGCAATGGGACGGAGAGAACATGCGGTTCACAAATATATCGTCTACGGATAAACTAAAAATAGTTACCGTCGACGAATATGCTGTCATAGACGGGGATCCGCGTTTTGACAGGCGCTATGCGGAATTCAATGCCAAGGAAATGGCCGAAGAATGGATAAAACACACCTATCGGAACGGTTTTTCCCTTCCCGAAATGCCGGAAATTTCATAAGGATAAACAATTTATTAAAGCCTTGAAACAATGAAAAAATTTGAATTGGTAGTTGCAATTTTACTGCTGACCGGCATCGGATGCCTATCGGGAAAAGCCCAAACAAAAGCGGAAAAACGGG
>JAAZMQ010000156.1 GCA_012798745.1 Bacteroidales bacterium | reverse complement strand
CGGCACACGCATGGCGTTTATCACGGCAGGTATGGGCGGAGGAACAGGAACGGGTGCGGCTCCCGTTGTGGCTAAAGTTGCGAAAGATATGGGCATTTTAACGGTAGGAATCGTAACCATTCCTTTCGTTTTTGAAGGTCCAAAAAAGATTATTCAGGCACTGAAGGGGGTTGAGGAAATCGCTGCCAATGTGGATGCACTTTTAGTGATCAACAACGAGCGATTACGCGATATTTATCACGATTTGACAATGATGAACGCTTTTGCCAAGGCCGATGATACGTTGACGATTGCGGCGAAAAGTATTGCTGAAATCATCACGGTTCACGGCTATGTAAATCTTGACTTTGCCGATGTTTATACAACTTTGAAAGATGGTGGGGTTGCCATTATGAGTAGAGGTGTCGGAACGGGAAAAAATAGGGTTGAAGATGCTATTCGCGATGCTCTTCATTCGCCACTGCTTAACAATAACGATGTGTTCAGTGCCAAAAAAATACTCATTAATCTTTCCTTTGGTGAAAAGAATCCTTTAATGATGGAAGAAATGAATGCATTGCATGAGTTCATGTCGAAGTTTAGCAGAGACATTGAAGTGATTTGGGGTGCAGCTTTGGAAGAAGATCTTGCCGATGAAGTCAAGATAACGCTATTGGCTACCGGATTTTCCATTACCAGTGTACCCGGTATTGAAGAACATCGCAAGGCTGAATCTCAAGCAGAAGAACTGGAACGCAAGATACGCGAGGATGCGAGAAAAGAACAAGAGGAACAGGACAGGCAGTTGATTGAGAAATATTACGGGAAAAAGGGGTTAAAAGAACTTTTAACAACCAATTATCGGATTGAACCGATTGTGCTTACGACAGATGAATTAGATGATGATAAAATTTTGGAGGCAATGGAAAGAGTGCCGGTTTTTAAACGCGATGTAGATTTTGATCCTCGTTCGTACCGAAGCGAATCCCAAACTCCATCATCTTCTTTATTCGATTAAAAATAGAATTTTTTAACATATAAATACATGAATTTATTTGATACGATTAGTGAAGAAATAAAAAAAGCAATGCTTGCACAAGATAAAGTCAGGTTGGAGGCATTGCGGGGAATTAAAAAAGAATTTTTGGAAGCAAGGGCTGCCAAGGGTGCTCATAATGAGCTTTCGGATGAAGCTGCTATGGCTATATTGCAGAAAATGGCCAAACAGCGAAGAGATAGTGCCGATATTTATTTGTCGCAGAATCGTTCCGATTTGGCAGAAACCGAATTGGCTCAATTAAACATTATTCAGGAATTTTTGCCCGAACAAATGACTTCCGAAGAATTGGAAGTGGTGTTGAAAAAAATTATTGCCGATGTTGGTGCCACTTCCATGAAAGATATGGGCAAAGTGATGGGGATTGCCACCAAACAACTTGCCGGGAAAGCCGACGGTCGTCTAATTTCTGAAGTGGTAAAAAAATTATTAAGTTAATATCGTTTTTTATTAAAAATATCTTTGAATATTATATCTTTATGAAAAACGTGTTCATTTTATTGTTTTTATTGATGGTTTTTTTGCCGAATGCATCGGCTCAGGATCAACTATCTTATAAAATGGAAGAGTTAACAGCCCCCGACTTTGTGAAGGCTGTTGAAAAAAGTTCAGAAACGATTATTTTGCCTATCGGCGTTTTTGAGAAGCATGGTCCTCACCTGCCTCTTGGAACAGATTTGTTAACAGCACGAGAAATAGCATTGCGCGCAGCTGAAAAAGAATATACGGTTGTTTTTCCGTGGTATTATTTCAGTCAAATTAACGAAGCACGGCATCAACCCGGCACCATTGCTTATTCTCCGGAATTAATATGGAAAATATTACAGGAAACATTAAACGAATTGAGCCGGAACGGTTTCAAAAAAATTATCATTTTCAACGGACATGGCGGCAATAATGCTTTTTTGGAATATTTTGGAATGGCTCAATTGTCAGAGCGACGCGATTACGCTCTTTATTGGTTTCAGCCGACATATGATCCCGAAGTGATCAAAAAAGCGGAAGCTTTAACGCAGCACGATCCCTACGATCAGCATGCGGGAAATCGCGAAACATCGATGATGAAGGCTATTGTTCCCGATTTGGTACATACCGAAAGAGCCGGTCTGCAATCGGGTATAGATCAAGACAGATTAAAGAATCTTCCGCATGTTTATTCGGGTATCTGGTGGTATGCTAAGTACCCCAATCATTATTCCGGCGATGGAAGTAAGGCGAACGCAGCAGCAGGTGAAATTCTTTTGAATGCGGTGGTGGAGCAATTCGTAGAGAGTATTCGTAATATTAAGGCCGACTCAAATGTTCCCACATTGCAGGAGCAGTTTTTTAATGAAGCGGAAAATCCGTTGAAAACACAGCAATAACTAAAGTATATATTATTGCTAGAGATTGGGCTGATAGGGCTCGTATTCCTTTTTTAGTCGTTTGTCGATGTAATTGCTTTTACGGGCTTTCTTGTCTAATTTTTCAAGCTCTTTCTGTTGATTTTTTCCGGGATTGAAATCGCTCGACAAAAGTAAAACGGATAATGTTTCATCATCCACTTTTTTCAATCTGAAAACGACGGTTTGATTTTCTATGATATCGTTTTTGACCAATTTTACTAGAAAATCATTTGTTGGATCGTATGGAAAAGAAATATTGTCGTATCCCATGTCGGATACTCTTATGGTATGGGCTTTCGGATTTTTTTTGAAATAAAATTTTCCTTCGCTGTCTGTTGCTCCTCCATATAAGGTTTTTGCCGATGAATTCAGGAGTTCTACTAGAATTCCCGGCAAAGAAAAATTGCGGTTATCTGTTACCTTGATCCCTACAGAGTCTTCTTTTGATCCCGGAAGCGGCTGTACAGTCGATTTTTCTCCCGGATATTCTCCTGTTTTTACTAGTAAATAGTCGCCCAAAATTTCATAACTGCCTTCACCTACTTTGTTGGTTATCATGTTGCCCATTTCATCCATATTAAAATACACTTTCCCATTCTCAAATTTAAGCACATCGTTACCTTCCTTAAAAACACCTTCATACTGTTGGGAATATGCTGTTATAGAAAGGATAAGAAAAAACAGGATATAAAATATTTTCTTCATTTTTGAATCGTTTATTGAGCGTATTGTAATATATGCTTTAAGGTACTTCTTTTGTAAAAGTACGATAAAATTTTGATTTTATCCCCCGCAAAGCAATTTTTTCGCTCTGCGGGGGATAAGTTTTTAGATAGGGTTGTTAGAGAAAACCTACTATTCTTTTTCGCTTGCCTCGTATTCTTTCAGGAGTTTTTCTTGAATATCCGAAGGCACAAGTTCATAAGCAGCAAACTTCATGGTAAAGGATGCTCGTCCTCCTGTGATTGAACTAAGAGAAGTGGCATATGAACCCATTTCTTTCAAAGGCACTCTGGCTTTGATTTTTTCGAAATATTTGTCCCTATCCATACCCATAATCATTGCCCGTCGCGTTTGCAGGTCGCTCATCACGTCACCCATGTATTCCGAAGGTACGGAAACTGTAACCTCGTAAATGGGTTCAAGGATTTTGGGCCCGGCATTTTTGAATGCTATACTGAAGGCATTGCGTCCGGCAAGCATGAAAGAGATTTCGTTGGAATCTACGGGATGCATCTTACCATCATATACAATTACGCGCACGTCGCGTGCATACGATCCCGTTAAAGGCCCTTGTTCCATGCGGCTCATGATTCCTTTCAAGATAGCCGGCATGAAGCGTGAATCGATGGACCCCCCTACAATGCTGTTTACGAAAACCAGCTTTCCTCCCCATTCAAGGTCGATTTCTTGCACATCACGTGCTTGCACTTTGAATTCTTGTCCGTTGAATTTATATACGTCCGGCATCGGCATGCCTTCGGAATAAGGCTCCACGATGAGATGAACTTCACCAAACTGTCCGGCTCCTCCCGATTGCTTTTTGTGACGGTAATCGGCACGAGCTGCTTTGGTGATTGTTTCACGATAGGGAATTTTCGGCTCAAGAAATTCTACTTCAATTTTGTCGTTGTTTTCTAATCTCCATTTGAGTGTTTTCAGGTGAAATTCGCCTTGTCCCGAAACAATGGTTTGCTTCAATTCTTTCGATATTTCCGAAATCCACGTGGGATCTTCTTCGTGCATGCGTATGAGTGCCTCGTTTAGTTTTTCTGCATTGGCTTCGTTTAATGGCTTGATAGCTCTTCGATAACGGGGTTCGGGATATTTGATGAAATCGAATCGGTTGTCTGCGCCTTTGGCATTCAGTGTATCGCCGGTGCGTACATCTTTTAGTTTTACAGCAGCACCAATGTCTCCTGCCTGCATTTCCTCTACTTTGGTGCGGATTTGTCCGGCTACAGAAAAAATCTGAGCCAAACGTTCTTTGGAACCACGGTTAGCATTGGTCAGATCGTCGCCTTCTTTTACAGTACCCGACATAACTTTAAAGTAGGAAATTTCCCCGATATGCGGTTCAACGGTAGTTTTAAAAACGAAAAGACTTGTTGAAGCATTGGGATCGGGTTTTACTTCCTTGCCTTCGGTGTTTTTTGGTGCAGGCATTTGATCGGGAGAGGGGGCCACGGCACTAAGAAAATTCATCACCCTGTGTACGCCCATATTTTTTGCTGCCGAGACACAGAATACGGGGAAAATACTGCGGTCGATTAACCCTTTTTGGATTCCTTCCTTCATTTCTTCTTCAGACAATGTCCCCTGTTCGAAATATTTTTCCATCAACTCTTCATCGTTTTCAGCAGCAGCTTCCAGCAGTACTTTATATAATTCGTCGGCACGGGCTTTTTCATTATCCGGAATATCCATCACATCAGGCGCTGTTGCACCGGGTTTCCATTTATACATCTTTTGTTTTAAGACATCGACAATGCCTTCGAATGAGCTTCCGCTGCCGATGGGGTATTGTATGGGGATCACCTTGTTTCCCCACATTTCTTTCATGCCTGCAAGGGTGTTGTCGTAGTCGGCTTTTTCGTTATCCATCTGGTTGACAACAAATACAACAGGTTTATTCAGGTCTTCTGTATAGTGAAATTGATTTATTGTTCCTACTTCAATTCCGTTGGCTGCGTGGATAACCATCAGTGCAGTTTCGGTTACATTAAGTGCAGTGATAACTCCACCGATAAAATCGTCAGCTCCCGGACAATCAATGAAATTCATTTTTTTGTCTTTCCATTCGAAGGAAAATACGGTTGGAAATACCGAATAGCCGTATTCTTTTTCTACAGGAAAATAATCACTGACGGTATTTCCGCTTTCTACCGTTCCACGACGTTTTATAAGACCACTCTCGAAAAGCATAGCTTCTGCGAGGGTGGTCTTTCCTGATTCCGAATTGCCTATGATAGCAATATTTTTAATGTCTTTTGTTTGATATACTTTCATGATCGGAGTATTTATTAAAAAGTATTTGGAGTTACAAAATTAAAACGACTTTGCTTCATGCAAAAAATGCAAAGTCGTATCTTAAAAAAAAGCGGTTGCAAGTTAAAAAAAACCATACAATCCAAGAAATATACAATAATGTTACAAAAGTATGTTTTATAACATAAAAATAGGGGCTCTTTTTTATGCTCCTATTTTTTGTTGCTTCTTCAATTCGATTTAAAATTGTGTAAACAATTTGGATTAGGTATTTGTTTATTACAAATTGCACTGATAAAATTTCGTAAAATGATTCAATCTGTATTTATTCGATACCCTCTTTTTTTGCTGTTAATAATTAATAAGATAAGTTTGTGGATCATTAAGCAATTATGGATGTCGGGTGTTGACCCCGGAACTGTTTAAAACGTTGCACGTTTCTGTGTGCATATGCTTTTGTTTGTGCTTTCATGCACTGAACTTTTCACTCGTTTTTTTAAACAGTTTAATATAACGATTCAATGAAACATTATTATAATCAAAACATAGATGAGATACTTCAACAATTTGGGGTATCTGTCGAAAGAGGTTTGTCGAAAGATGAAGCAAAAAAGCGCTTTGAAATTCATGGTCCAAACCGATTGGAAACAACCAAGCAAAAATCCACTTTACAAATCTTTTTCGATCAGTTTAAAGGATCGATGGTGATGATTCTTTTCGTCGCTGCCATTATTTCGGGAATAATTGGTCTGCAAAACGGCGAAGGATTTTTAGATACGATAGTTATTCTTGCCATTTTGGTGGTTAATGCCATTATCGGAACGGTTGAAGAGAAAAAGGCGCAGTCTTCATTAGAGGCATTAAAAAAGATGAGTGCTCCCCATTCCAAGGTGCTCCGTGACGGAGAAATCATCGAAATTCCTTCTACAGAAATTGTTCCCGGCGACATTGTAATATTGGAGACGGGAGATATTGTTCCTGCCGATATGCGACTCATCGAAGCAGTGAATTTGAAAATTCAGGAATCGGCCTTGACCGGTGAATCGGTACCTGTAGAAAAAAATGCCGATGCCTTGGATGCAGAAGATATTCCATTGGGCGATCGCAAAAACATGGCATTTTCCACATGTGTCGTAACCTATGGTCGGGGGAAAGGCATTGTTGTGGCAACCGGCATGAGTACCGAGGTGGGCAAAATTGCACATATGCTTCAACATGCCGAGGCAACCGAAACGCCAATGGGTAAACGACTGGAACAGCTCGGTAAAATCTTGGGTTACGTAGCCATAGTCATCTGCTGTATCATTTTTGTTGTCGGCGTGCTTTATGGGAAAAATCGTCTCGAGATGTTTATGATGGCCGTCAGTCTTGCTGTGGCGGCTATTCCCGAAGGGCTTCAGATTGTTTCTACGCTTGTACTTTCAATTGGTGTGCAACGCCTCGCAAAAGTGAATGCTATTGTGCGCAGGTTACCTTCGGTAGAGTCATTGGGCAGTGTTACGGTAATTTGTTCCGATAAAACGGGCACACTCACCCTGAATAAAATGACGGTAGTAAGAGGATGGACATTTGATAATGAAATCGATTTCCGTCATCACAATGTTTCGCCAAAAGATGATACCGGCAAAAAACTATTATTACAGTGTGCATTGCTTTGTACCGATGCCCATTTGAGAATGCTTCCCGACGGTACACACGAAAACTCGGGCGATCCTACCGAAACGGCCATCGTTGACGTAGCGTTGAATTTCGGGATAAACAAAAATGAGGAAGAGGGAAAATATCCACGTGTTGCTGAAGTGCCTTTCGATTCCGAACGTAAGCGGATGTCTACCATCAACAGAATGGAAAACGGGAAGTTGCGTGTTCATATGAAAGGTGGAGTAGATGAAGTGCTGAGCGTTACATCTCATATTTTTGTTCATGGCGATATTCGTCCGATTACTCGAGAAGATATCGCAGAGATCAGAACCCGGAACGAGATGATGGCGCAAGGCGCTTTGCGGGTCCTTGCTGTGGCATACAAGGATATCGACGATCTGCCTTCAAAAGTGACTGCCGAAACGGTCGAGAATAACCTTGTTTTTGTGGGATTGCTTGGTATGATCGATCCCCCTCGTCCCGAAGTAAAAGATGCAGTAGCCAAATGCAAAATAGCCGGCATTCGTCCGGTAATGATCACAGGAGACCATAAAATAACTGCCCTTGCCATTGCTAAAGAGGTTGGGATTTATCAAGAAGGCGATCAAGCCATTACAGGTTCCGAGCTGGAAAAAATGAGCGATGACGAGTTGTATGGCCATGTAAAAGCGTATTCTGTCTATGCGCGTGTGGTTCCTGCGCACAAAGTACGTATTGTAAAGGGATGGCAATTCCACGGCGACATTGTTGCCATGACCGGTGACGGTGTAAACGATGCTCCTGCTTTGAAACAGGCCGATGTGGGTGTTGCGATGGGCATGACCGGTACTGAGGTTGCTAAGGATGTGTCGGATGTAATCCTTGCCGACGATAATTTTGCTACCATTGTGAATGCCGTTGAAGAAGGTCGCCGTATCTATGATAATATCCTGAAAACCATTCAATACCTTTTATCATCTAATGTAGGTGAGGTTTTACTCATTTTTATTGCCTCTTTGTTGAATCTCGGCAATCCGTTGACCCCTATTCTTATTCTTTGGATTAATTTGGTAACAGACAGTCTGCCCGCCTTGGCACTGAGCATGGATCCTGCCGAGGAAGATATCATGAAACGTAAACCGCGCGATCCCCAAAAAGGATTTTTCACGCGGGGAATGGTTTGGCGTATTGGGTATCAGGGAACGACTATCGGATTGATTTCGCTAGCAGCCTATCTGATCGGATTTAAAGATGGTGGTCAGTCCTTAGGGCAGACCATGGCTTTTGCTGTACTGGGGTTTTCGCAGTTGGTTCATGTCCGGAATTTACATTCCAACAAAATATCTTGTTTCAAAATCAGCCTGTTTCGCAATAAAGCGTTGATAGGTGCTATTCTTGCTTCAGCAGCATTGATGGCTTTTATTCTTCTGATACCGCCTGTAATGAATATTTTTGGTACAGTTGCCATGAACGGAGAGCATTGGATGTATGTGTTGTTGCTTTCACTGATTCCTATTATTGTGGTAGAAGGGATGAAACTGCTGAAACTAAATAGTTCAGCGGATGAATATTAGATCTGCCTGATGTTTTATCATTAATGAATGCAAAAGGATTAAAACATAGATTAAATAAGTGACAGATTCACACTTACCTTGTTCAGTGAATGGACGAGGTAAGATTTTTTTTATTATTTTTGAGCCTGTAAAATGGGTTTATAATCAATTATGTATTTTTTTTGTTTTACACGTAAATAATAAATTTATCACATGGAGAATCTAAATGAAGCGCTTTTTCTTCTGGTTGTCGGCATGATTACGGTTTTTGTCATTCTTATGTTGGTAGTGGTGGTTGGAAATCTGATTATAGTATTTACTAATCGTTTTTTACCACCTCCACATGATACCGAAAAGGGGAAACATATAGATCCTAAGAAATTGGCGGTCATTGCGGCTGCAGTGGATATTGTTACGAAAGGAAAGGGCAAAATAACCAGCATAGAAAAAACAAAAACTCAAAATAAATAATTATGGCAAAACAGATAGGATTTAGTCTTGTATATCGCGACATGTGGCAGTCGTCGGGAAAATATGTGCCACGGGTAGATCAATTAAAAGCAGTAGCTCCGGCTATAATCGATATGGGATGTTTCGCTCGTGTAGAAACCAACGGTGGTGGGTTTGAGCAGATTAATTTGTTGTTTGGAGAAAATCCGAATATTGCAGTAAGAGAATGGACTAAACCGTTTAACGAGGCGGGCATACAAACACATATGCTTGAGAGAGGGTTGAACGGTATCCGCATGACTCCTGTTCCTGCCGATGTGCGTCGGCTTATGTTTCACGTAAAGAAAAAACAGGGTACTAATCTTGCTCGTTCGTTTGATGGGCTCAACGATGTGCGTAACCTGGAGAATTCCATCAAATTTGCAAAAGAAGCCGGTATGATTTCCCAGGCAGCGCTCTGCATCACGGTTTCACCTGTTCATACTCTTGAATATTATACTCAATTGGCAGATACGTTGATTGAAATGGGGGCAGATGAAATTTGCCTAAAAGATATGGCCGGGATAGGAAGACCGGTATCGTTAGGTAAAATCGTAAAAAACATTAAAACTCGCCATCCTCACATTCCTGTGCAGTATCATGGACATGCAGCTCCCGGTTTTCAGATGGCATCGATCCTTGAAGTGGCCCAAGCCGGTGCCGATTATATCGACGTGGCTATGGAACCGCTTTCATGGGGTACGGCTCATGCCGACGTACTTGCCGTTCAGTCCATGTTGAAGGATGCAGGATTTTCGGTCCCCGACATCAATATGAAGGCATATATGAAAGTGCGTTCTCTTACACAAAGTTTTATTGACGATTTTTTGGGCTATTACATCAATCCTAAGAATCGATTGATGAATTCATTACTTATTGGTCCGGGTTTGCCGGGAGGTATGATGGGAAGTCTGATGGCCGATTTGGAAAATAATTTGGCATCGCTCAACAGATGGCTGGTAAGAAACGGTAAAGAGGAGCTTACGTTGGACGATTTGCTGTTAAAATTATTCGACGAAGTAGCTTATATTTGGCCAAAGGTAGGATATCCTCCATTGGTGACGCCGTTCAGTCAGTATGTTAAAAACCTTGCTTTGATGAATGTCATTCAGATGGAAAAAGGTAAAGAACGTTGGTCGATAATTGCCGATAACATTTGGGATATGATTCTTGGCAAATCGGGTAAACTGCCCGGTGAGGTTGCTCCCGAGCTCGTTGCGCTGGCAAAAGAACAAGGAAGGGAGTTTTATACCGGTAATCCGCAGGATTTGTATCCCGATCAATTGAATGAATTTCGCGAGGAGATGAAGAGGAACAATTGGGATTTTGGTCAGGACGATGAAGAGCTTTTCGAGTTAGCCATGCATCCCGAACAATACAGAGCATACAAAAGCGGTGAAGCCAAAGCGGCATTCGAAAAGGATTTGGCAGAGAGAAAAGCAGCAAAAATGCAAAGCGATGAGTATGCACCTTCTGTGTCGGTTCAACAAAATGATTTTAAACCTAAGAAATTGATCGTTACTGTTGATGGTGAGGAATATGAAGTAAATATTTCTTATCCGGATAATGATGATGCTGATGATGAGTTTGTAAAAAGCGGGTCCGACATAGCGGCAAACGAGAAGAAATCCGGCAACAATCCTTCGTCTGCACCCACAGAGAAAATCAAAGAGCTTGTTGCGCCTCTCGAGGGGAAATTCTTTTTTACGAAGGACCCTTCCGAAAAACCCATTAATGTAGGCGATAAAGTCAAAAAGGGCGATGTAATCGGTTATATAGAATCCATGAAGACCTATAATACGATTGCTGCAGAAGAGGAAGGTACAGTAGTTGAAATTTGTGTTTCGAATGGCGATTCTGTGTTTGAGGATGATGTAATCATTAAATTGCAATGAGGATATGGGAGATATTTTTTCAAGTTTATTTGAAATGACGGCGTTTGGGGTTATAGACCTCAAAACCGTCATCATGTGGATCATCGCATTTGTTTTACTGTATCTGGGAATACGAAAGGAATACGAGCCGTTGTTGCTTGTGCCTATCGGATTTGGTGTACTGTTGGCCAACTTGCCCGGAGCAGGATTGGGTATAGTAGATGCTTCTGCTGTTCAATATACCGACGGGAGCTATATGAACCTTCCGGAAATAGCGAACAAATACGGGATCATGAATTTTCTTTATTATTCGCTCATTAAAACGGGATTGCTCCCCCCGATTATATTTATGGGGGTAGGGGCACTTACCGATTTCGGTCCCATGTTGCGCAACCTTAAGTTGTCGCTTTTTGGAGGAGCTGCACAATTGGGAATTTTCTCGGTATTGTTGGGGGCTATTTTGATGGGATTCAATCTGAATGAGGCAGCTTCGTTGGGTATTATTGGTGGTGCCGACGGACCAACCGCTATTTATACGACCATTAAATTGGCTCCACATCTGTTAGGTCCCATTGCCATTGCTGCTTATTCATATATGGCGCTGGTGCCGGTGATTATTCCTTTGGTGTCGAAACTGCTGATGACCGAAAGTGAATTCAAAATCCACATGCGCAACATGGATAAATTACATCCTCCCAAACATGAGATTAAGCATCTGAAAGTAGTGAAGATTGTTTTTCCTATCGTTTTGGGTGTGGTTGTGGCTGTTTTTGTTCCTTCGTCGGCACCTTTGCTCGGCATGTTGCTGTTCGGAAATCTGGTTAAAGAAATCGGAACATCCACAAGTCGGTTGGCCGAAGCAGCATCGGGCCCCATCATGAACACAGCGACCATTTTTCTTGGTTTGTGTGTGGGGGCTACCATGACGGCCGAGGTATTCCTGTCGGCACAGACATTGGGTATTGTGGTTGGTGGATTTTTGGCTTTTGCCATATCGGTTGCAGGCGGCATTTTGGGAGTGAAGGTTTATAATATGTTCTCCCATAAAAAAATCAATCCGCTGATTGGTGCAACCGGCCTCAGTGCTGTACCTATGGCTTCGCGTGTGGCAAACGAGTTGGCATTGGAATACGACAAATCAAACCATATTCTGCAGTATTGCATGGCCAGTAACGTTTCCGGAGTAATTGGATCGGCTATTGCCGCAGGTGTATTGATTTCATTCTTAGGATAATATAATGTATAGATTAACATAAGTTGTTTTTAAAATTCGTTTAAAGAACGTTTTGTACGCATAGAAAAGGTGGTTCACGATGATCACCTTTTTTATTTTTGGCAAGTTACACTGCTAAAGACAACATCCGAATCTTAAATTGAGAATCGATTTTCATTTGCCGAATTTTGGCTCGGCTTTTCGATTGTTTTTATCTCGTTCAGGATTTTTCTGACTACATCGGGGTAACGATTTGTCTACCATCGGAAAACGGAATGAGAGCGCACGAAATTTTTATCGCTCGTCATAAAACGGGATGATCGTGTGCGAAAATTTTATCCTTTTTCGGAAAATGCATGTTAACAATTACTAACCAAATTCCTTCTTCGGATTTTCCGATAGAGTCTAAAAAAAATTATTTTCTATCGAAAAATCCGATATGCACACTTTGACGCTTTTTTATGCAAAAACAGGTGTTTTTTTTGGAGTAAATTCATCTCATTTGTTAAAGAATATTGTCAAAAGATAGGAAAAACAACCTTCTTATGTCCGTCTGAAAATCCGACGGAAGATAAAAAAATTTTTCCCTGTCGTCGGAAAATGATGTTCAACCTTTTTATCTCAAATTTTTTGTTACCACCTCAATATTCTGTATCTTTGATGTATCATTGAGAGATAGGAAGTTGTTGATGCACCGGGAAAAACGATAAGAGGCGAAAAAACTTTTTTGAATCTGAATTTATTGGAAATAAAAGCACAATATGTATATTAACAGACATTAATAAGTTGACGATAACATGAGATATAACGATTTACCTCTTGATTTTAAATATCTGATAGTAAATGAAAAGGATAAGAGTTTTGGCTTAACCGTCAATACTGTCGGATTTCAACCCATTGCTCCCAATACGGTCTATCCTTCCACACAACATCCCAAAAGCTATTATTTTGATCCCTGTAAGGGGCGAATTTTATCGGAGTATCAGATACTTTATATCAGTAAAGGGCATGGCTCTTTTATGTCGGAAACCACCAAGAAAACAACTATCGATAAGGGGCAAATTATTATTCTTTTTCCCAATCAATGGCATACCTATTGTCCTTCATCGGAAACCGGATGGAACGAATATTATATCGGATTCGAGGGACAAATTATTGACGAAATGGTGAGAAACGAATTTATCGATTCAAACAAACAGGTTATCGATGTTGGCGTTAATGATGATTTGGTAAATCTTTATTCTGGTGCTTTACAAGTAGCTAAAGACGACAAAAAAGCTGCACAGCAATATTTAGCAGGTATTGTTTTGCACATCATTGGCATGATATTATCGTATTCGCAGAATAAAGATTTTGAGAATAATAATATGGGCCAAATTGTAGAACGTGCCAAAATTATCATGAATGAAAATATGCATAAAGGGGTTAATATGGAATTGCTTGCATCAAAGTTGGGAATAAGTTATTCGCGCTTCAGAAAAGTTTTTAAAGATTATACAGGTTATGCTCCCGCTCAATATTTTCAGGAACTGAAATTGAGAAAGGCTAAAGAATTGTTGCTGGAAACAAATCGATCCCTCAAAGAGATAGCTTACGAATTGAATTTCAATTCATATGAATATTTTATCTATTTCTTTAAAAAAAGGGAGGGAATTACTCCTTTGGAATACAGAAATTCGAGAAAAGTATAATAACAATGTGCCGGGTGGGGAGCTTAAGATAGCGTATTGCAGGTGATGCAATTTTTATTTTCATAATTTCTTTTGTCGTCGGATGTTTTTGTATATTTGTCGGAAAAATGTAACCGAAAATTATTCGGTAAAATTCAACAACACAATGAGAAATATTAAAATTCTTTTTTCGGTAATTCTTTTGGGTGCTGTTTTCTCGAGTTGCGGATACAACACGATGGTTGAAAAACAGGAAGCCGTAGCCTCACAATGGGGTAATGTGCAAAATGCGTATCAGCGCAGGGCCGATCTGATTCCAAATCTTGTGGCTACCGTGAAGGGCTATGCCGAACACGAACAAGAAACCCTTACGAAGGTGACCGAAGCTCGCGCCAAAGCTACTCAAATAACGATAGATCCCGAAAATCTTACGGAAGAGAATATTCGGAAATACCAGGAGGCTCAGGCCGAGTTGAGTGAGGCGTTGAGCAGATTGCTTCTCATTCAGGAGAATTATCCCGAGTTGAAAGCCAATCAGAATTTCCTCGCTTTACAGGACGAGCTTGCCGGTACAGAAAATCGAATCGCTGTTGAACGCAACAGATTCAACCAACTGGTAAAAGAATATAATGCCTATATTCGCAAATTTCCTCAGATCATTTATGCCGGTTTGTTCGGATTTAAACCCAAAGCCTATTTTCAAGCTGCCGAAGAAGCCCAGACAGCGATACAAGTTCAATTTTAGCCAAACTATGAGCAACTTCAGTAAATTATTCGATGAAGATATTCAGAAAAATTAAACATCGGTTTTGGTTATTCTTTTTGCTGTTTGGGGTGGCTGCGACTTATGCTCAGGAGATCCCTAAACCGATGTATCCTCCCCGGTTGGTAAACGATTTTGCTCGTCTTTTCTCGCCGGAAGAGTCGCGGGCTTTGGAACAAAAACTCCGTGCTTACCACGATTCCACCTCTACTCAAATCTATGTAGTCACTGTGAGTGATTTGGGAGGATATGCTGTTTCCGATTATGCTTTCAAAATAGGCGAGGAGTGGGGTGTAGGACAAAAAGGCAAGGATAACGGAGCGGTGATTCTCATTAAACCAAAAGTCGGCAATAGCAGGGGACAAGCCTTTATTGCAACGGGTTATGGCTTGGAAGCGCGTTTGAATGATGCATATGTGGGTAGGATTGTTCGCGAAAGGATGATTCCCTATTTTAAGGAAAACGATTATTTTGGCGGTGTTAACTCCGCTGTGGATGCCATAATAGAACGTTTGTCGGGAGAATTTGATGCAGATGGGCAGCAGGATAACGGCGGTGTTCCAATTGGTCTTATTTTAGTGTCGGTTATTGTTTTTATCATTATTCTTCGTTTGATCTTTGGCAACAACCGGCATATAAATAATGGCGGGAGTAACCGTGGAGGGGGGCGGTTTATATTCTTCCCACCTTCCGGTGGAAGCAACCGTACCGGAGGGTTTGGTGGCAATTTTGGCGGAGGGGGAGGAGGTCGTTTCGGAGGCGGAGGTGCCGGAGGAAGTTGGTAAATCAATGGAAAAGACCGTGTCGAATATGTTGCCGCTCATTACTATTCTTGGCCCTACCGCTACCGGCAAAACCCGTTTTGCAGCACATTTGGCTTACGAACTGGATGGAGAAATTATCAGTGCCGATTCGCGACAGGTTTACAAAGGTATGGATATCGGAACCGGTAAAGATTTATCGGATTATGTGTTGAATGGCCGGCATATCCCCTATCATTTGATCGATATTTGTGAAGCAGGAGAGAAATATACGCTTTTTCATTTTCAACACGATTTTCATCGGGCCTATTCCGACATTCTTTCGCGAAATAAAACCCCTATTTTGTGTGGAGGTACAGGATTGTACATCGAATCGGTGTTAAAGGGATACCGATTATTGGACGTTCCGGTGAATCCCGAATTGCGAAAGCAATTGGCAAATAAGTCGCAGGAAGAACTGACAAAAATTTTGAGTTCGTACAAAAAATTGCACAATATTACCGATACGGATACCAAGCAGCGTACCATACGGGCTATTGAAATTGCCGACTTTCAGAAAAAACATGATGTGGATTCATCCGAATATTTGCCTATCGAGAGCTTAATTATCGGGCTTTCGGTAGATAGGGAATTGCGACGCAAAAAAATTTCGGAACGGTTGAAAAAGCGTTTGAATGAAGGGATGATTGAAGAAGTTGAGAAACTTCTGGCGGGAGGCCTCTCGGCTGACGACCTTATTTATTACGGATTGGAATATAAATATATAACGTTATACCTCGTGGGAACATTATCGTATGACGAGATGTGCTCGAAATTGGAAATCGCCATACATCAGTTTGCCAAGCGACAAATGACCTGGTTTAGGGGAATGGAACGCCGCGGTTTTACCATTCATTGGATTGATGCTACTTTACCAATGGAAGATAAAATTGCCCGTAGCTTAGAACTATTACAGCATTTCTGAAAAGACTTTTCATTTAAAGTTACCTGAAAAAATAGTACTTTTGCATCTTGAAGAGAAGTGTTCGCAAGTTTTTCCGTAATACATGCCAACAAGAAGGTTATTTATCCATTCATTATAATACGCTAAAAAAATGATTAAAGGTCAATTTCCGGTCGAGAAGTTTCGTGCTCTTGAAACCCCTTTCTATTATTACGACATCGATTTGCTTCGGCAAACCCTGGATATCATAAAAAAAGAAACCCAAGGGAAAAATTATCATATTCATTATGCCGTCAAAGCAAATGCCAATCCCCGTATTTTGAGGGAGATTTCCTCTTATGGCTTTGGGGCCGACTGTGTAAGCGGAAACGAAATTCTTCGGGCTGTTGAATGCGGATTTTCTCCGTCGAAGATTGTTTTTGCGGGTGTCGGAAAAACCGATAAAGAGATTAATTTGGCTTTGGATAACGATATCTTTTGTTTCAATGTAGAATCGTTGCCCGAAATGGAAACCATTGAAGAATTGGCTTCAAAGAAAAGGAAACAAGCACGCATCGCTTTGCGTATCAATCCCAATATAGACGCTCATACGCACGAATACATTACCACCGGTTTAAATGAAAACAAATTTGGATTGAATGAACAAGATTTGCCGAAAGCGCTGAATTTTATTGCCAGAGCATCGCATCTCGAACTGATCGGAATTCATTTTCATATTGGATCGCAAATCACGGATCTGTGTGCTTTCGAAAATTTGTGTGTGCGGGCTATGGAATGGAAAAATTGGTTCGAAAACCGAGGTGCGCGTCTCCAACTTATTAATGTGGGCGGCGGATTAGGCATTAACTATATGCACCCGAATCATTGTCCCGTAGCCAATTTTGAATCGTATTTCAGCCTTTTTGATAAGCATATGAAGTTAAATGATGACCAATCTATTCATTTTGAACCGGGAAGATCGGTGGTTGCTCCTTGTGGCTCGCTTATTGCACGAACTATATATGTAAAAGAAGGGATCAGCAAAAAGTTTCTCATTATAGATGCCGGTATGACCGATCTTATTCGTCCGGCTTTATACCAGGCGTTTCATCATATTGAAAATATGAGTTCAGAAGAAGAACTGACTCGCTATGATGTGGTTGGTCCTATTTGCGAGTCGAGCGATACTTTTGCCAAAAATATGGAAATCAACCGATCAAAACGTGGCGATCTGATTGCCATTCGTTCAGCCGGAGCTTATGGCGAAGTAATGGCATCACAATATAATTGCAGAGAATTGCCAAAATCGTATTTTTCGGATCAAATTTAAGTGAATATGAATTTTTCGTTATCGTTGATGTTCAATTTCTCCATCACCGATTGGGTTATCATTGCTGCTCTTTTGCTATTTTTTATTATTCAGTTTCTTTTTTATTTTTTTCTGTACAAGAAACCCTATTCTTATCTTTTAAAAAAAGAGGATGTAGTTGTTCCCGATGATGATTTGCCTCCGGTTTCTGTAATTATTGCTTCCAAAAACGAATCGGAAAATCTGGCAAAGCATCTTCCTGCTATTCTCAATCAAGATTATCCCGATTTTGAGGTAATTGTCGTGAACATGGGTTCGACCGATGAAACCGATATGGTTTTAAAACGTTTGGAGCAGACGTACGATAATCTCTACCATACCTATATTCCGCAAGAAGCCGAAGAATGGAATGAAAAAAAGCTGGCACTCACTCTGGGGATAAAGGCTGCTAAAAATAATGTTCTGCTTTTTACGGAACCTTATTGCAAACCCATTTCCGACCAATGGATTAAAGAATTTGCAAAAGAATTTGTTAATGGAAAAGAAATCGTTCTTGGCTTTTGTATCTTTAATATTCCGAAAAATGTTTTTATGCGTAGGTTTATTCTCTACGATAATCTTATGCAAGGAATAAAATATTTATCAATGGCCATTGTTCGTCGGCCGTTTATGGGTACCGGAATGAATATGGCGTATACAAGGGATTTATTTTTCAAACAAAAGGGATTCTCATCGATTTTGAACTTTGAAGACGGAGAAGATGATCTGTATGTTAATAAAATAGCGAACGGTAAAAATACAGGAGTTGTTATTTCGCCCGAAAGTATGACGAGGAGCGACGTTGTGACTAGTTTTTCCGTTTGGCGGGCGTTAAAATCGAAATATTTGCATACAAAACAATTTTATCAAAACTTTCATCCTTCTATTTTTGGATTGGAAACCTTGTCCAAATATGGTTTTTATCTTTCTTTTATTTGTGCTGTTGGTTGGGGGATATTCAATGCCAATTATATTTTGCTTGCCATAGCGATTGTCTTGTTTGTTATAAGATACTGTTTCCAGTTGATTATCATAAACCGAAATAGCAACCTCTTTGGTGGGGATAAATTTTATGCTGATCTTATCTTTCTGGATATATTTCAAGCTATCAACAATTTTAGATTTAAGAAATATGCCAATAAAAAAAGAAATAAATTTAGATGATATATTGAATAAACAAAATGGCCGGAAATACGTTAAATATAAGAAAATGACAATGTGTCATTTAAACCTTGACTTATTTAAAATGTCGGTTAAAGCGGGTTAAGGGTATGTGTATTTGGTTAAAAGTGTTAAAAACAATGAGATAAGCCGGAATAATGTATATTTTTTGTTCTTATCTTTGAGTGCTAAAATGGAGCAAGGAGAGAAAAAGAACACCAATTAAAAATAAAAGATATGAATGCAAATCGTACCAAAAGTGTATTGGGCATTATTTTAATTGCCGTTGTTAGTTCTGTTATAACAATGTTTGGTTATGATCAGATAAACAAAAAAAAGAATAGAACCCTTTCGGGGAATGTGGGAGAGTATGCCGGTTCTTTTGAACAAGATAAAAATGTTATTCTAACCAATTTAACTGCATCTCAGGGATATTTCGATTTTACGGAAGCCGCCGAAAAGGCTGTTCATGGTGTTGTTCACGTAAAGACTAAAGCGGTACGTGAGCAAGTGATAATCGATCCTTTCGATTTCTTTTTTGGTTTTGGCCAAAGGGTAATACCACGCGAAGTAGTGGGTTACGGATCGGGAGTGATTATTTCGAAAGATGGCTATATTATTACCAATAATCACGTAATTCAAGATGCAAGGGAAGTTTCTGTAACATTAAATGACGATCGTGAGTTTACTGCTAAAGTAGTCGGTACCGATTCACAATCGGATATCGCGCTATTGAAAATTGACGGCGATAATTTTTCCTATATTCCTTTCGGGAATTCCGACGCACTAAGAGTGGGCGAATGGGTTTTAGCCATAGGTAATCCGTTTAATCTGACTTCAACCGTTACAGCCGGTATCGTAAGTGCAAAAAACAGAACCAATATTGTGGGTGAAAATATGGGCCTACAATCGTTTATTCAGGTCGATGCAGCAGTAAATCCCGGCAATAGTGGAGGAGCATTGATAAATGTCAAGGGAGAACTGGTAGGTATTAATACTGCTATTTATTCCGAAACCGGGAATTTTACGGGTTATGCGTTTGCTATTCCCATCTCTATAGCAGGGAAAGTGGCTGCCGACCTTAAAGAATATGGAGTTGTACAGCGTGCTGTCCTTGGAATTCAGGTTCCCAATATCGAATATCTGAAAAGATATGACCCCAAGAGGGCAAGCGAATTGGCAAAAATACAAGGTGTAATGGTCGAGGATTTTTCGGATAGAAGTCCTGCCAAAGCTGCCGGTATAGAAAAAGGTGATATTATTAAAGCAATAAATAACGTACCCGTTAAAAATTTTGCCGAGTTGCAAAATCAGTTAAGTCGATACAGACCCGGAGACAAAGTAAAGGTAACGGTTGATAGAAATGGTACCGAAAAAACCTTCGTAGTAGAATTAATCAACATGCAGGGAAGTACCGAGATTATCAAAAGACCCGATGCCTTGAAAATGTTGGGTGCCGAATTCAAAAAAATTCCCGATGAGCAAAAAAGGCGATTGGGAATACGAAGTGGCGTTGAGGTTTCGAATGTAACAAAAGACGGATTATTCTCCAAAGAAGGTATCAGGAAAGGATTTATCATTATGAGGATAAATAATCTACCTGTGGACAGCGAAGATGATGTTGCCGAAATTGTTGCATCTGTTGCCGCACGAGGCGCTGATGAAGATAAGGTGATTTTGATAGCCGGGTTTTACCCACCCAATGGCAGAACTCAATACATTGCAATCGATTTATCTAAAAAATAAGGGAGACAATAGGTGAATTTGCGCTTTTTGTGAAACAAAAAGCGGCTAAAAGTGTTGATAATAACGAAGGATTCAGTATTAAGCTGTATCCTTTGTTATGGTTTTAGAAAATATAAATTCACTAATTATATATACTATAACAGTTTGTTTTTTTAATTTTCAATTTAAAATAAATAGGATAGCTAGAGAATGAGACAATTAAAGATTACAAAATCAATAACAAATAGAGAAAGCGCTTCTCTTGACAAATATCTTCAAGAGATTGGAAGAGAAGATTTGATTACTGTTGAAGAAGAGGTTGAGTTGGCTCAAGCGATTAAGAAGGGCGACAGAGAGGCATTGGACAAACTAACCCGTGCCAATCTTCGTTTTGTTGTATCGGTTGCCAAACAATATCAAAATCAAGGATTGAGTCTTCCGGACCTGATTAATGAAGGTAACTTGGGCTTAATAAAAGCTGCCGAAAAATTTGATGAAACCCGAGGGTTCAAATTTATCAGTTATGCTGTATGGTGGATCCGACAATCCATCTTGCAGGCTTTGGCAGAACAGTCGAGAATCGTAAGGTTGCCTCTCAATCAGGTAGGTTCACTAAACAAAATAAATAAGGCATTTCAAAAATTTGAACAAGAAAACGAGCGACGTCCTTCTGCTGAAGAGCTTGCAGAAGAATTGGATGTACCTGTCGAGAAAGTTTCTGATTCATTGAAAGTGTCAGGACGACATGTATCTATGGATGCACCTTTTGTGGAAGGTGAAGATAACAGTTTGCTGGATGTATTGGTAAACGATGAAGCGCCGGCTGCCGATGAAACTTTGATGAGAGAATCTCTTCAAAAAGAAATAGAACGTGCCTTATCGACCTTAACGGAACGAGAAAGCGACATTATTAAAATGTTCTTCGGTATTGGTTGTCAAGAAATGACACTTGAAGAAATCGGAGATAAGTTTCAATTAACAAGAGAGAGAGTTCGTCAAATTAAAGAAAAGGCAATCCGGAGACTACGCCAAGATTCCAGATGTAAATTGCTAAAAAGCTATTTAGGGTAGTTAAAAATAACATAAAAATGTAAATAATATTTAGAATTACAGAATAAGATCCCTTAAAATATGATTTTAAGCGTTTTTTTTTACTAAAAATATTATTTACATGAAATTTAATTTTATCTTTGTATAATATTCGGTACTCATAAGATGTTGTTTCTTATGAGTACTCGGATTATAGAAAGAATGGGGATGAAGCGGAAAATATAAATTTATCATATTTTTCTAACAGTATCGAACATTTTAAAATGGTAAATGTTATATATATCGAAACAAATATAAAGGGAACCCACTTTAAAAGGGTTTCACCAACGAAAATATATCGAGTTATGGGAATTAAGAATTTAATTGTTTAAATTAAAAATTTAAATTTATGAAAAAGTTTGGTTTACTTTTAATCTCTGCTCTTGTAGCATTTTGTATAAGTGCTCAAGAAGTTCAGAATGTTTCTCACGGTACTGTTTACCTGAAGAATAAGGCCAGCGACAACTGGTTTATGGGATTGGGAGGTGGTATTAACACCTACAATATGAAAGGTTTTAGTCATTTTGGTGATCGGATCGGGTGGATGGGTCAAATAACTTTCGGAAGATGGAATTCTCCGATTTGGGGTATGCGTTTTGCTGTTGATCTAGGAGAACCCGTAACGGATTATAAGAATGACGTAAAAATGAAATGGGCCGGTGGTCATGGCGAAATCATGTATAACATGACCAACGCCATTATGGGTTACAAACCGGATAGAGTTTATAGTTTCGTGCCTTATCTGGGTATTGGTTACATGTATGGCATGAAAGATTGGTTTGAAAGACCATTTGAAGGCGAACCTGTGTTTAAAAGACAAAATCAGTCGTTGACTTTAAATGGAGGTATTATCAACAATTTCAGGGTAGGTAAAAACGTAAATCTTTTCCTTGAAATCGGTTACCGATTAATGCAGGAATCTTTCGATTTTAGCGCTACTCCTGCCGGGGATTGGGAATATGATGCGATGTTGTCGGCATTGGCAGGCGTTCAATTTGGTTTGGGTGGAAAACAAGACTTCACACCTGCTGAGTTGATGGATTACAGCCTTATTAACGATTTGAACAGTCAAATCAACAGACTGCGTGCCGAAAACGAAGAACTCAGCAAACGACCCGAATCGTGTCCGGAATGCCCCGAAATTGAAGAACCAGTGGCTGTGGGTACAGTTTATGTTCCTAACGTAGTATACTTCCGTATCGATTCTTATAAGATCGACAGACATCAGCACGTAAGCATTTACAATACGGCCGAATACCTGAAGCAAAATCCGGATGCTAAAGTTAAGATTGTTGGTTATGCCGACAAACTGACAGGTTATCCTGAATATAACTGGAAGCTTTCCGAAAAACGTGCTAAGGCTGTAGCTGACGTATTGATTAAAGAGTATGGAATCGACAGCAGCCGTATCAGTGTAGATTGGAAGGGTGATACAGAACAACCTTATCCGGTAAACGACTGGAACCGTGTAGCTATCTTTTTTACCGATTAATAGGTAATTCGAAAAAGAAAGGGAATTTTTCCCGGAATAAAAAAACCGCCATATTTTATATGGCGGTTTTTTTTATTTGACTTATGCTATTTTTTTATCCTTTTTTATGGAGATTGTTTATGTCGTTCATGGAAATTGTTTATATCAGTCGTAAGGGGTGTTTATCTTAATCGTTAAGTGTGTTTGTAGTTGTAATGATTTAGTATATTGAGCAAGAAGAGGCTGCTATTAGTCGGATTATTTTAATGACTCAACCAGGGTTGGGGATTTAATTTGTTGGTTTTTTGCCAGAGTTGGAAGTGCATAGTGGAAAGACCTGTATCGGGATCGGTATAAATTTTTCCTAGTGCTTGCCCGGTTTTTACTTTATCTCCTTGTTTTACGGAGGGATCAATGATGTTGGCATAGAAGGTATAATATTCTCCATGGCGAACAATCATACACGTGTTCGAACCGGGAAAAGAAAATACTTTTGAAACCTCTCCATCAAATACGGTGCGAATAACAGCACCTTGTTGTGCTTGGATATCAATTCCATTACTGTTGATAGATACATTCCATTCGCTGCTTTTGTTAATGCCGAAATTCGATACAATGGTAGAAGTTCCGGTTACCGGCATGGGTAATCTTCCTTTATTGGCTGCAAAATTTTTAGAAAGATTAAATGTTTCGGCTGATGCAACATATACGTCTTCGGTCGATTCCTTTTGGATTGGCGATTTGGATTCCTCTTGTTTATCTTGTGTTTTTGCTATTTGCTTTTGTTTCTTTTGGCTCTCTTCCATTTTTTGTGCTTCCAAAGCGCGTTTTCTTTCTGCTTCTTCGGCACGGCGGCGAGCTTCGGCTTCCCGTT
>JAAZMQ010000377.1 GCA_012798745.1 Bacteroidales bacterium | reverse complement strand
TCCTTCTTCGGAAGGAAATTTTTCAATGCCACAACACTTCATGGTTATCATAAATAAACGGGCGTGATCCGGGTCGGTCTTTCTCGTTTTCATGCTTTAGCAAAAACAATGCGCCTTTGGGTACGTTGATGAATTAGTCAAGACTTAATCTGACAAATACAAATAAAAAGAATAATTTTGTAACAGAAAACAGATTGAGTTATGACCACATCAGAAAAAGTCATCAAGAACAAATTGGGATTGTTGGAACTATCCAAACAATTAGGAAACGTGTCACGAGCATGTAAGATCATGGGCTATAGTCGTGACAGCTTTTACCGTTTCAAAGATTTGTACGAACGAGGTGGAGAACTTGCATTGCAGGAAATATCCCGTCGTAAACCTGTCATAAAGAACCGGGTTGAAGAGCATATAGAGCAGGCTGTTATACAAATGGCTGTTGACAAGCCGGCCTTAGGGCAGGTTCGTGTATCTGATGAATTACGCAAGAAAGGTATCCTAATCTCTACCGGCAAACCGTCATCGATACCTATTCCAAGATCGGATTTGCAAAGTTGTATGATCGCAAGAATGCACTTGTTGCCGCCGATATGCTTAATGACAGGGTTATTCCTTTTTTCGAACAACACGATCTAAAACTTATGCGTATGCTCACGGACAGAGGAACTGAATATTGCGGAAACAGGGAAACTCACGAGTACGAACTTTATCCGGCCGTAGAAGACATAGATCATACCAAAATCAAGGCTAAAAGTCCTCAGACAAACGGTATTTGTGAGCGATTCAATAAAACCGTCCAAAACGAATTCTATGCTGTTGCGTTCCGAAAGAAAATCTACACTTCAATCGAACAGTTGCAGGCGGACCTGGATACATGGATGAACTCTTACAACACGAAAAGAACACACTCCGGAAAGTTCTGTTTTGGCAAGACACCGATGCAGACTTTCATTGATGGAGTAGCTGTAGCAAGAAAATATGAGATACAGAATACAGGCAATCTGCAATCGGATGAGCATAACAGTATCTCTTCCGATTGTAAGGATGAGAAAAATTACGTAACTTCGCAAAAGTCATCGGACAGTTTTTGTTCCCTAATGTAAGATAAGTGTCAGAGAAAGTCTTGACTATTACAGCTTTATCTCTATCCCCGGGCTGTTCCTCGCTATCTTTTGGATCATCATCGCATGTTTCAGTAATGTTGGCAGAATAACCCTTTACCTTTTTCCCACCCTTGTTACGGTAGTGGGAGTCGGCGTCGTGAGGCGATTGTACAGACTTGGCACTTATCTTATCATTCTCCAAGGGCAATATAGTCTTGTTGGTAGTTACAGTAAACTGCTTATCAAAGACACGCTTCAAGGTTTGATAAGTTCCATAGTCATGTCTTTTAAACAGCTTGATGAAACGATACATCAGCCTGTCCAAAAGGGCAAAACGGGTATCTATCTCTTTCTTGTTACTGCGATAGACGAACTTGTTTCCCTCCTCCCTCGTCCATGATATGGTCTACAAGAGCGAACTCATCAGTACCGGCAAAAAGAAAAATATAACTGAACAATTTGTTCTTATATCTGTAAAATAGCCAGTAGTACAGGGCCAAAGGGCACATTAATGCAATGAACCCACCGTACGGGCCGGGATTCAGAAATGACCCTGTGATTTTGAACAAAGAGTGCTTTGTTGGGAAATGGTTATATAACTGCCCCAACCCCCATAATTGCTTCAATCATTCCCCAAACCAACAGCCCGACAAGTACAAACAATTTAAACTTCGGGAAAAACCTGTACGTAATCTTCAAGAAAAACCAAAGGAGTACTACTTGTATGAAAAACAGGAAAAGCTCAGAAGAGAGAGATTTTTTTCGTGTTGGTAATTCGTCAATACTATGCCTGTAAACAATAGCATTGATATATCGCTAGCTATAGATCTATATGTCTTATTTTTCTGATACATGTTTTTGAATGAAACTTGCTATATTGATTATGTTAATTATTACATAATTTATATTTCCGGACTTCGTGAAAGTTATATCTGGTACAAAATGATTATTATTGCTTAATATTCTGTGAAATTATTTTACCACCAGATTTGCTTTCCTTTCTCATAAGTAAAAATACGTTCTTCCTTCCCTTTCGTCAGATTTCGTAAAAGATAAAGCGTATTCGTGGGAACATTTTCGTATCTCAATTTATAAGTTTCACTAGACCCTGTTTGTTTACCTAAAGAAACCCATTTATTATTCCAATAGAATAATTCATATAATTCGCCATCTCTAATACAATTGTCATCATTCCCTGGCAAGTATACGATTTTTTTTATTCTTTTGGGACTGTCAAACTCTAGACCTACCCATACTTTACCTAATTCTCCATACTTTCTGAAAGAGGTAAGCGGGTCACCATCAAAAGCTTTCTCCTTGGAAATATCAAAGAGTTTCTGTTCTGTTCCAATTATTTTTCCTGTCAACTTATCACTTGAATTAACCTCGTAAACCTCTAATTCGGAAATGGTTCCTATTGATTTTGCTGGAGCGAGGTATCTAAAATATTTGTAAGATTTCTCTGTTTGAGCATAAACTATTTGGTAACTGGCTTCTGGTTCATCCATTATGATAGCTAAATCTACAGCATTCGTAAAATTTGGATTATTTGATACTTGAAACTTGCCTCCAACCATTTCCCTACAATTCCCCTCAACCAAACTATTTTGATATTTCCTGCTTAACAGCATATCCTGTTTGTTTTGTAAGTCTATTTTTAAGTGTTTAATATTTCCGATATGATCAATAATGATCGGTGAGGCTGCGGGAATAAATTCTTTATTATAATAATAGCCAGGTAAACATAATATGTTTTTATTTAGGTTCTCAAATAATGACATTCCCTGGTTGATTGGTGCCCAACATACAGGAATCCAATTACTATTGTCAAAGACAGCCAAATATGAAAATTTATTTCCTCCTGGAGCCTTGAAGTCAAATTTAATTGGCACGTCAACACATGTATAATAATCCATTGTTACATCCTTTATACATGGAGATGCCAAAGTCTGAGGAATTTCTTCTTTACCTTTCATCATGGCAAGACTTTGATTCTGTTTGGCAAAGGTTTGACGGTATATTTTGGGAGGAATTCTATCCGGAATAAATTCAATATGTTCTCCAAGATTACAGTTGTCCCCAATACCAAAACTTAGAGGTTTCCCATCATTGTTTATGAGTGCATTCCATTCGTGTCCCATACTGCGTGTAGCCCACTGTGGTGTAAAGTCCAGACTTACCGGAATGCCTAAGTATCTAGCCGCCAAGACTCCTTGTAGGGTATATTGTCTACAGTTGCCTATTCGCATAATAGAAAGGGTATGTGCATTATAATCGGGCAATTTACCGGCTATTGTAGAAAGATTGCTGTATGGATATGCTTTAATAGCATTGCACAAGTCAATAGCTGTTATGGAGTCTTTTTCTTTGATTAACCGCTCATAAACGGAAGGGATGTAGTTATTTTGAAACTCTACCCTCCAATCACTTAATGATTCTCTCCCCGCACGATATGGGAGAATATATTCACAAAAATCATCAAAACTCAGATGACGTGAGTAGGGACTCTTCCAGCTGTTAAAAGCCGCATCAATACTTTGAATTAAAAAATCTGCACGGATGTGTTGCAGGTCCGAAATATATTCAAGATCAGCGGTTAGTGTGTTTGAATATTTGTGATATAAATCGTCAAAACCCTGCTGCAGTTTTTCGGATTGGTCCTCATTTTTAAACAGTGAATCTAAATCTATTTGAAAGTTATCCCAACTTTTACTCTTGTAAGAATAGTGAACATCCATATTACAGATAAGGAACTCCGCTGCTTTCAGCTTTAGCGAATCGCTCTTTTCTTGAGAATAATATTCCAGAACTTTTTCTAACTCAGATCTATTAGACCCTGCTAATTCTAAAGCTGCAACCAGACGTTGATTATAAGTCTTTTGTTTACAGGTGGTTAGTGCGCATGTAAAGAATATCAAAAATAAAAATTTCACATTATATTTTTTATATGGTATCGTATTTTTGAATAAAAAACGATATACTCTGTTTTTTATACTCATTTTGCAAATATTAAGATGTTATATGTCAAACGTAAAAATTTTATTGTAATCATCTTCTTTAGCAGAAATCAAATAAATCTTTTTTCGATTCTCAGACACAGCAAATGTAAGAAATGTTTGGTTTAGTGAATACCGAATAATTGGATTTCCATTCCAATCCCACACCTGTATTTCATTTCCCATACATGGAGCATAAATATATTTTTCGGTAGCCACCGGCCTTCCATAATATATTTTTCTCTTTGTCCAGCCTTCTACATTCTCAGATTGATATTTATAGGGAGGAATCTTAACGAAACCCTCTTTTTCTAACACTCCATCATAAGAGTAAATTCGGAAATATTTAAAAAAGCTATAGAATGCAGCCATTTTTCTTTCATTTGGATTTGCTGTCAAATGTTTATAGTATATTTGGCATCTTTGGTCTCCTTGATATTCTTCTGTAGTAAGTTTCGGATATGGACTAAATTCTGTGACCTTTTTACTATATAAATTCTTCATCTGATATTCAAAATTACTACTACTGCCTGTTCCACAACCTGTAAATGCACAAACCAAAGAGTCATTCAATCTGATAAATCCATTCACTGCTAAGTGGTCGAAGGCTTTAATAGAATGAGTTA
>JAAZMQ010000155.1 GCA_012798745.1 Bacteroidales bacterium | reverse complement strand
GGCAAGGAACAAAAACGTGATGATCGAATCGGGAGGAATCACCTGGTTGTTCAATGACGAATTTTATCCGTTTAAAGGAGCCGTTTGGGCAATAAGGGAAGCTGCATCGCTGGTAGGTATGGACAAGTTGATGTGGGGTTCGGACTATCCGCGTACGATCACGGCCATTACCTATCGCATGTCTTACGATTTTATTTTAAAGTCCGATCTTCTCGACGAAGAGGAAAAACGAAAATTTCTCCGATCAAATGCCGAAAATTTCTATGGCTTCACCAATCTTGTTTCCTTGCCTTATATTAAAAATATGTCTGAATGAAATTTAAAAACCTTCATATAACATAAAAATGGAAATTTATCTTCATGGCAATCGGTTGTTTATGATTATGGAGACGGTTCCCGATTTTGATCACGACAAAGCCATGGAGGAATTGGCAAGAAAACCGCGCCAGAGTGAATGGGAAACCTTTGTGTCGCGATTTCAAAAAACATCTCCCGATTCCTCCGCCACTGAAAAGTGGCAGTTGATGGAAAGAATTTATAAAATGGGAGAATGACAAATTTCCGAGGAAGTAAAACGACGGTATGGTAATAAAATTTCAAGCCGAAAGATTAAGCCACTTGGGTAATGGCTTATAAATGTATCTAAAATAGGAGAAGTCAGATAAACGATAAAAAGATTATATGAATATCAATTTATAAAATTATTTGCGTATGAAATTGAAATTTTTTAAAACGAACGAATTGTTAGTGGCATGGGGAATAGCTGTTATTTTATCTTTCCCGATCCAATCTGTTGAGAGCCAGGTTTCCAAAAGGTTTTTCAAGCCGACGGAAGAGTCGTTTAAACAGTATTGCTGCCCGGAATGGTTTCGGGATGCAAAATTGGGTTTTTGGGCCCATTGGGGACCGCAAGCCGTTCCTCGTCAAGGCGATTGGTATGCCCGTAGAATGTACATAGAGGGAGATCCCGCATACAAATACCATGTTGCACACTACGGTCATCCTTCGGAGTTTGGTTACAAAGACATCATTCCCTTGTGGAAGGCGGAGCGATGGAATCCGGAAAAGCTGATGGCATTGTTTAAAAAAGCCGGTGCAAAATACTTTGTCACTATGGGTACCCATCACGACAACTTTTTCTTGTGGGATTCCAGGTTACATCCATGGAATTCGGTAAATTGGGGACCGCATAAAGATGTGGTTGGTTTATGGAGGGAAGCTGCAAAAAAAGAAGGGCTGCGATTCGGCGTATCCGAACATCTGGGAGCCAGCTTCACGTGGTTTCGGCCAAGTCACGGGGCCGACAAAACAGGACCGAAAGCAGGAGTTCCTTATGACGGGAATGATCCCATGTATCAGGATCTTTATCATGCGCCGGCCGAATCGGACGACACCGGTTGGTACAGTAAAAACAAGGAATGGCAGCGTGAATGGATGTTCTTCATCAAAGAACTTCTAGACAAATACCAACCCGATTTGCTTTATTCCGACGGTCCCTTTCCTTTCGGAGAGTACGGCCGCAATCTGATAGCTTATTTTTACAATCGGAATATGGAACGGAACAATGGGAAATTGGAGGCAGTTTATACTTGCAAGCAGGCTTCACAAGGAATGTGGGTAGAAGATATTGAGCGAGGATTGAAAGATTCCATTAGTGAGATTCCTTGGCAGATCGACACCTCCATCGGGGACTGGTATTATCG
>JAAZMQ010000154.1 GCA_012798745.1 Bacteroidales bacterium | reverse complement strand
TTGTTGTCGCTTCCAAAACTTCTCATCTTCATTTATTTCATTAAATTTTTCAATAAAAATTTACGTATTTCATTTACCTGCATCCCTCTGCGCCTTGCGTAATCTTCGAGTTGTTCATTTGAAATAGGGCCTACGGCAAAATATCGAGATTGCGGATGGGAAAATAAAAATCCACTCACCGAGGCATTTGGATACATCACACCGTTTTCTGTCAGCGAGATGCCTATTTCGTTAGAAGAGAGCATATCGTGCAGCAAGAAATTGATCGATTGGTCTGGAATTGAGGGATAGCCTACTGCCGGACGAATGCCTTGATATTTTCCTGCAAACAATTCGGGGATGGTTAGCTTTTCATCGAATGCGTATCCCCAATATGTTTTGCGTATTTTTTCGTGTAGCCATTCGGCAGCTGCTTCTGCAAGGCGGTCGAGTACCGATTTCATAAGCAGTGCGGAGTATTCATCTCCTTGCTTTTGATATTTTTGCAGAAGATATTCAGTACCGGCTCCTGCAGTAAGGGCAAAAATTCCCGCATAATCTTTCTTGCCCGATGTTCGTGGCGCAACAAAATCGCTAAGACAAAGATACTCATTTTTATCGTTTTTCCTTTGTTGTCGCAAGAAAGGAAAAGCTTTTCCATTGATGAAAACCGTATCGTTTTCGCTATATGCTTCGTATAAACCGAAGACTGCTTTTATGTATTCTGCGTCTTGATCGATGAATTTGCGGATCAGCACCATTGCATCGTCATAAAGACGTGATGCTTCCAGGGCTTTTTCGATATCATCATCTTTAAACGATGCCAACCATTGTGCACGGCAATGACCGCACATCCCGATGTTGGTGATAGTGGCAAATTTGGCCGGTAACTTCCAGCTGTGAAAGAAAAATTTCCAGTTGATGTATGGAACAATGTCTTCCACCTTTATTACCGGTAATACTGTTTTTCCCGGTGTTTGGGGGACATAGGGGGTAAAATTATCCCAATCGATTCGGAATGCTTTTTCACGAGCTTCCTTCAACGAAACAAGCTCTGTTGTTTGTTCGGTGTAATCTTTTTGAAGTGCCGAATATTCATTGCGAATCTGTTCAATATATTCGTTTTTAGTGGCAGGGTTCAATAAATTGGCTACTGTTGCCGGGCTTTGCGAAGCATCTTTGACGTAAACAACTGCACCATTCTCGTATTTGGGGGCAATTTTGAGTGCGGTATGCAGTTTCGAGGTGGTGGCACCTCCGATGAGTAGCGGGATATGAAAACCTGCTTTTTCCATTTCTTCGGCTACGATGCTCATTTCCTCGAGCGATGGTGTGATCAGTCCGCTTAGCCCCACAATGTCGGGTTGCTCGTGACGAACAGCCTCTATGATTTTTTCGGGAGAGACCATTACGCCGAGGTCAATTATCTCGTAATTGTTGCACGAAAGGATGATGGAAACAATATTCTTCCCGATATCATGAACATCGCCCTTAACGGTAGCCAACAGTATTTTCCCGGCTTTCTGAAATCCTTCGTCGGACGTTTTTTCGGCTTCAATAGTGGGTTGCAGTATAGAAACCGCTTTCTTCATTGTGCGTGCAGTTTTTACAACCTGTGGGAGAAACATTTTCCCTGCCCCGAACAACTCGCCCACCTTATTCATGCCTGTCATCAAGGGTTTGTCGATGATATCAATAGCGCGGGGATAAAGGGTTAAAGCTTCGGCAAGGTCCTGTTCCAGATACGTGTCGATTCCTTTTACCAAGGCATGAACAAGTCGTTCGTCCACCGGAAGGGTACGCCATTCTTCGGTTTTGATGGTTTTGGTTTCGGTTTCGTTTGTTTTTTCATTTTTTATTTTTTCGGCAAATTCCATCAACCGTTCCACAGCATCGTCGCGGCGATTGAGCACAACATCTTCAACCAGCGTTTTTACTTCTTCCGGTATTTCTTCATAAATAACCGATTGAGCCGGATTAACAATTCCCATATCCAATCCCGCTTTAACGGCATGATAGAGAAAAACCGAATGCATCGTTTCGCGAATATAGTTGTTCCCGCGGAAAGCAAACGAGAGGTTGCTTATTCCTCCGCTGACTTTAGCATAAGGCAGGTTGGCTTTGATCCATTTTACGGCTTCGATAAAATCTACTGCATAGTTGCAATGTTCTTCCATTCCGGTGGCAATGGCCAGCACGTTGGGATCGAAGACGATATCTTCCGGTTTAAAACCATTATGAGTGAGCAGGCGATATGCCCTTTCGCAAATTTCGATGCGGCGCTCGAAACTGTCGGCTTGTCCTTTTTCGTCAAAAGCCATTACCACGGCTGCTGCGCCGTAGGCTTGTATTTTTTTTGCTGCTTTAAGAAATTCCGCTTCACCGTTTTTTAAAGAAATGGAATTGACGATGGATTTACCTTGCGTGCATTTCAAACCGGCCTCCAGTACTTCCCATTTCGACGAGTCGATCATCAGTGGCACCTTTGCCACATCGGGGTCCGAAGCCAACAGGTTGAGAAAATTTATCATTTCCTGTTGGCTGTCCAGCAGTGCATCGTCCATGTTGATATCGAGTATTTGAGCGCCGTCTTCTACCTGCTTGCGGGCGATATTGAGCGCTTCCTCGTAGTTCTTTTCACGAATTAAGCGGAGGAATTTGCGCGAACCGGCCACATTGCATCGTTCGCCGATAACGACAAAATTTGTTTCCGGAGAAACGACCAGTTCTTCCAATCCTGCCAGGTAAAGGTGTCGTGGTCGGGGCGACGGTCGATGGGGTGTTTTGTCTTTTACGAGATCGACATATTGGGCAATATGAGCGGGAGTGGTTCCGCAACATCCTCCGAT
>JAAZMQ010000153.1 GCA_012798745.1 Bacteroidales bacterium | reverse complement strand
GGAAGCCGGTTTATAACATCCTTGAGCCAACAGGTATCACTATTTGGATAGTCAATGCCCGGCACGTTAAGAACGTTCCCGGACATAAGACGGACAAAAAAGACAGCTGGTGGTTGTGTAAGCTCCTGATTGCCGGATTGTTAAAGCCGAGTTTCATTCCACCATGCGAGCAGCGGGAGTTACGGGATCTAACCCGTTACCGCAAGAAATTAATCCAGGATGTGGCCTCCAACAAAAACCGGATCATTCGTATTTTGGAAGATTGTAACGTGAAACTCTCGAGTGTATTAAGCGATACTTCGGGGATTACAACCACCAAACTGATTGACAAGCTGTGTGAAGGCAAAAAGGTAACCATCGAGGATATAGATGAAGTTTATCATGGAAAAATTGGAGTAACCAAAGAGGAACTTTGGGGAAGCCTGTAACGGAAATATCACCGATCACCACATCTATCTGTTGGGGGCCATCCGCTCACACAACCGGCATATTGAATCTTTAATAGAAGAGCTTAATCAAAAGATACGGCAAATGCTTTCGCCTTACGAAAATGTATTGGAACTCCTTCGGGAGATTCCGGGATTAAGCCACAAAACCGTTGAAGACCTTATCGCTGAAATCGGACTGGATATGGAAGTTTTTACAAGCGAAAAACACCTGGCAAGCTGGGTAGGGATATCCCCTGGAAATAACGAAAGTGCGGGTAAAAAAAAAGTGGTCGAACCACCCACGGGAATAAACAAGCCAAAACAACCCTGGTAGAAGCTGCATGGGGCGCATCACGCACCAAGGATACGTTTTATCATGCGCGTTATCATCGTTTGGCCGCCCGACGAGGTAAAAAAAGAGCGATAGTGGCTGTTGCCCATTCCATTCTCAAATCGGTGTATTATGTTTTGAAATACAATGTTCCTTACCATGAACTAGGTGTTTATTTCACCCCAAAAGTATACCATTTTAAAATAAATTCCAAGTTAGTTTCCTGAGGGTGTCTCAAAAGGGCACTTTCTTTTTTAGATTAAGCAGCTGAATAAAGGGTTAAATTTTGATTTGAGGTTACTCTGTTTTTAGTTTTTTGGAATGAGAGGAAAATAACAATAGCAATAAACGTATTCAACAACCATTTTTTGTCGTTTTGTTGATTTTCTTGCTCTTTTTCGATTCGTTTGTTTATTCTGCGGTATAATTTTCCTATGTTGAATGCTGTGGCAAAGAGAGCAAAGTCGGCTTTGACTTTCTCTCCTCCAACATGTCGGAATCGAATGTAGGCTTTATCGTATTTCGTTTGTCCGAAAACCGCCTCAGGTTCTATCGGTCGTTGACTTCGGTGAAAGAGACCTTCGGGTGAGGTAAGCAGTTCTCTGACTTTCTGCTTGTGCCTGTTTAAGTTATGATTTACTTCCATCCTCCGATTGGTTTTGGACTTGTGGCATAAACACCGCAGCGGACAACCATTACAGTTTTCGGCTTGGTAAATACTTATTTTTGAAACATATCCGCTATCCGTTGTCCGGGTAGTGTCTCCTACTTTTTTCATGTGCTGCCCTATAGGACAAACAAAGTAATCTTCCTTTTGATTGTAATATAGATTTTGAGCAAGAAAAGCATTGTTTTTGAATGCTTTCTTCTCTTCCTTGTGAAAATAGTTGTACTTGACAAAAGGTTCAATCCGGTTTTCCTCCATGAATTCGTAATTTTCTTCGCTCCCGTAGCCTGAATCGGCAACTCCTTTATTCGGGTAAAAACCATACCGTTCGCAGAATCCTTTCATAAACGGAATAAAAGTTAGTGTATCTGTCCGATTTGGGTAAAAATCGTAATGTGTGAAAAATTGATTTTCTCTCTCCCAATATGGCCCAGATGATTTTCATATTCTTCAAGCTTGGGCAAATGTTTTTCTTCGAGTGTCTTTATGGCTTTTTGTCCCGCCTTTGTGCGGTTCTCCCTGTTAAGGGCTTCTATCCTCCGGCGTAGTTCTTCACTGTTGATAGGCATGGTGGGCTGATCTTCCATTCGATTGTCCTGAGCAATCCCTTCTTCTACCTGTTCGAGTATCTTGCGGATTTTTTCTTCCAGTTTTGCCTTATTCTTTTCTACGGTCTTCTTCCAGACAAAGGTGTAACGATTGGCTCGGGATTCTATCTTGGTCCCGTCAACATAAATTACATCCAAACTTAAATATCCCATATCTACCAGCATAAGGACAACTTGCGTAAATATCCGATGAATATCCTCCTTTAAATGGCAGGAACGAAAACGGTTGATGGTGTTGTGATCCGGCTGCTGACCGCCTGAAAGCCACATGAAACTGATCCTGTCGGCAAGTGCTTGCTCTATTTTACGGCTCGAATAAATATTGTTCAAATAACTGTACAAAACTACTTTCAGCATCATTTGCGGATGATAGGCATTCGTTCCTCCTCCCTTGTAGGTATCAATGATTTGAGCAATATCCAAATTATCGACTATTTGATTGACCAGGCGGGCAGGAGAATCTTGTGGTACTTTTTCCTCCAAACTGGCAGGGAAAAGTACTATTTGTCCTTGTTCATTGGATTTAAAAGCTACTCTCGACATATCTCATTTTATTGATTTACAGCTATAAAGATACAAAAAAAACAAACATTCCTGCAAATTTTTTTCTTCATATTTTTATCACAATATCCAATTAAAAAAAGAGGCTGTCCCTACTTTTGAGACACCCTCTTTTTGTTGATAGCACTTAAATTTTAAAATTTAAGTCGTATATTTGAAAGCAATTTATTTAGATTTGATTGATAATCGATTAAATGAATATTGTAATCGGATGGGGTCAGTTCTGTTGATTGGTGCAGATAGGTTGATTGAAAATCAATTGAAAGGATGTGTTTTCGCGAAGCAGGCGATGATTACATCTCCGTTTACTAAAGTAAAAAAAT
>JAAZMQ010000152.1 GCA_012798745.1 Bacteroidales bacterium | reverse complement strand
ATGCCGCTACGGGCAAATCGTTGAAACAGATTGAGATGAAGACGGCAGATAACAAGCCAAAACAACCCCGCTATGCCGCCGCTTACGGGGGGAAAGTGTACGTCACTTCCTACGACGACACGGTGACACGCATCGATACCGTTTCGCTGACAATTGACGGCTCGGTGAAGGTTGGACGCGATCCGGAAGGCATCTGCATCAAAAACGGCAAAATCTATGTGGCCAACTCCGGCGGATTGGATTTTCCCGCTTACGACAAGACGGTTTCGGTGATCGACCTGAACAGCTTTGAGGAAATAAAACAAATCGAGATCGGCCTCAATCCTTATCAGGTGTTTGCCGACAGCCAAGGCGATGTATACGTGAATGTTCGCGGAAATTACGGCGATATCGCTCCGAGTTTCAAAAAAATAAAGCCTTCAAAAGATTCGTACGAAGTGTCTACGCTTACCGGCGTGTCGGTTTCGGAATTTACGATCGTCAACGACAAAGCGTACATTTTGTACAACGAATGGGGAAAAGAAAGTAAAGTGAAGGTGTTTGACTGCAAGACCGAAGAAGTGGTTACCGAGAATTTTGTGACCGACGGCACCTCCATCCTGAACGGATATAAAATTACGGCCGACGCATACAGTGGCGATGTTTATGTCACCACATCCGATTATACCACCTCGGGCAATGTCTTGTGCTTCGACAACCAAGGGAAATGCAAATTCACCCTCTCAAGCGTGGGAATAGGTCCGAACAAAGTAATTCTCCTCAATTAATTGACAGGCTTATTATTTAGCACGCTTTCGTTATACAGCAGGAATTTCGTTATATAACGAATAGAAATTAAACAGCAATTATCATTATTTATTATTTCGGTTTCAATCGAAAGGGGCTGTCCCAAAATCGGGCAACCCCTTTTTTATTGCATATTGTTTTCATTTCTTTATCCATTCTAAAAAGAAAATGCTATTTTTGCCTAAAACAATCGAGATATTAAATAATGTTTATCGAGCAAACAAAGCAACTAGAGCAACTGAAAAAAAAGAAAAGCAGAAATATGCGATCGCTTTCTAATGAAGTCGACATATTGGAAAACGAGATACGCGAGCATTACCCGGATGTTTTGGAAATACTTTTACGTGATCATACCACACAAAAAAACATTTTTTGGGCTACCGATAATTACACCGAATTTGGAAGCGGATACGAATATAATTCTCCAATTTTGCCGGAACTGATTACAGGCGAACGCGGTAATATCATCATGCCACGGGTAAAAAAGGATAAACTACTTCAACAAATACGTATACGCAACATGGCTGAAGTTTTTACGCCTTTGTGGATTTGTAACGCACAAAACAATTTGATTGATGATGCCTGGTTTGGGCGAAAAAATGTATTTAATACCGAAATCGCAAACAAAGATGGTTCGCATTCGTGGATAACCAATCCTAAAAAGATAACATTCCCCGAGGATAAGACATGGAAACATTATGTTCGCGACACCCGTCTCGAAATAACTTGCGGCGAAGCTCCCTATATTACTAGTCGTTACGATACCACAACCGGCGAATATATTCCGGTTGAAAACCGTATAGGGCTTCTCGACCGTAAACTGCGCGTCGTCAGCGAAAACACAGATACAACAGGCGAATGGCTCGAAGCGGCACAAACTGCCTATAAAAACACGTACGCTTTCGAATGGCAAGGCGACAGCCTCCTGTTGGCTCGTGAAGCAATGCTCTATACATTTATTGATAATTATACCCTGAAATTTAAAAAGCCGCCCCAGCTTAAATCGATACGCTATATTGCCTACATTATTTCGTGGAACGTGTGGCAGATGGACGGACTGAAAGGGGTTGTGCCAAACAGTTGCAGTACGAAAATTACAAGAGAAACCAACCTGTTTGGTGAAATCAAGATCGAAGAAACACCTTGCGAAGGATGCCTCAAAGACAACATTAGACGACACAACGGCATCTATTGCCTGATTAAAGACTGGGGTGCAAAAGACCCCAAAACAAATAAAAACGGGCGAAAAATCAGATTTATCGACTTAATCAAGAAAACATAACCGCAAAATGAAATTCACTTCGTCGCTGAAACTCAAGCTCATTTATGTTTTCCGCATTAACGATGCGGAGCACCAGGGTTGTCTAAAGATCGGAGAGACGACTTCCGACGACGAAAACATTTGGGGACTTGAACCCAACAGCAAAGCACTGAACGACGCTGCCCGTAAACGTATCAATCAATACACCCAGACAGCCGGCATTCGCTACGAACTGCTTTATACCGAACTTGCCGTTTATTCGCGCAATGGTATCATTCAATCTTTTTCCGATGCCGAAGTACACAATGTTCTCATCCGATCAGGTATACAACGAAAAACATTCGATACAAAAAACAAAGCCAACGAATGGTTTGTTACCGACCTCGAAACGGTGAAAAAAGCCATTGCAGCGGTAAAAGAAGGACGGGAATCGCTGAAAGCAGGCGAAATCACACACGAGAGAAGCCCCATCGTTTTCCGACCGGAACAGCGCGAAGCAATCGACAAGACCAAAAAACAATTCCGAAACAGCAACGAAATGCTTTGGTATGCAAAGATGCGTTTCGGGAAAACGCTTTCGGCATTGCAGGTGGTTAAGGAAATGAATTTCACCCGAACGCTCATTCTCACGCATCGCCCTGTGGT
>JAAZMQ010000151.1 GCA_012798745.1 Bacteroidales bacterium | reverse complement strand
CGGTTGCTGTCGCGTTCGTCTCGTTCTTTTATATTAGCAAGTACTTCTTCGTAGGTGATGTTCTCCCCTTTCTCTTTTAATTCGTTGAAACGACGCAACGCACGTATTTCGGGCGAAGCCGTTAGAAATATTTTCAGTTCGGCATCAGGGAAAACCGCAGTCCCTATATCCCTGCCGTCCATGACTACGCCTTTTTCTTTTCCCATCTCCCGTTGTTGGCGAACCATTTCGCGACGCACGAAATCGAGAGTGCTTATGCGGCTTGCAGCATTCCCTACTTCTAGCGAGCGAATTTCTTTTTCTACGTTTTCGCCGTTCAGGTAAGTTTCCTGTTGTCCCTGTTTATTGGTTTTGAAGGTGATGCGGATTTCGGGAATATGTTTTTTCAATGCTTCTTCGTCGATGTTGTTTTCCGTCACCCAACCGTTGCGTAGGGCATACAGAGCAACGGCTCGATACATTGCCCCGCTATCGATATACGTGTACCCGATTTTTTTTGCCAGGTCTTTTGCCAGTGTACTTTTACCGCAGGATGAAAGTCCGTCAACGGCAATGTTTATTTTTTTCATTTGAAAAGATTTTCGACAAATACAGTTATTGTTACCCCTTCGTCGTGAATCAAAGCTCCTTTTGGCAAGCGCAGGGTCAACCACGTCACATACAGATCGCCTGCCGATCCTGCAAAATTAAGAATAACCAAGATATAAACGAACCAATACCATTCAATTGGCACCGAAAAAAGAATTGCAAGCAAACAGGCTCCCAGAATGATCATCGGTGCAAGTGCGATAATGATATAGCTTCGCTTGTCGATATATCCTTCGCTTCCTGTATAAGCATATGTGCTTTTAATTCCAAAATGTGGTCGGCTTTTGGTAAACAACCCTATGGCTATCCCATGAATAGCTTCGTGAAGGACGATATAGGCAAAAAGAGCGATTAAAAGCAACACAATTTTCAGTATTACGGGGAAAAATCCTCCTTTGGGAATTACGGTTTTGAATGGAACGTCTGTTAGAAATATCAGTAACATTGCAATAATAAGAGCACAGACGTTTACAATGACCGCATCTTTTTTGCTGTTTACAAAATCGATCTTTTTGTATTCTTCGTAACCTTCCGGGAGAATTTTTGTATTCATGTTGTTTTCCGAAAAAGTTTTTTGAAAATGTGCGTTTTTATTTCAGCTCCCACATGTTTTTCGAATTCATTAAAAATTCGGTAAATGATTTTACGGGCATTTTCTTTTGCACTTCTTCGATTTGTTTTTCGTACTCGTTTTCAAATGTCGGGGCTTCCACATCGCGAATTACACCAAGAGCGACCGGCAGATCGTTGTCGCATCCCATTTGAGCCAGTTTCAGATGCAATGTACTGTCTTTCGTGGCAGCATCGTGCACCAGCACGTCGTCCAACGTGTAACCATCCTGCCCAATGGTTACCGCTTTCAGTTGCAAGTTGGCATCGGCTACAATTCCTTTTTCATTGTTGAATCCAAACAGCATCTTTTTGCCGTGTTGCAGCCAAATTGTTCTCTCAGGACGATAAGCTTTATCGGTAATTTTGCTGTGGATGCCGTTGTTGAAGATCACGCAGTTTTGCAATACTTCAACCACCGCTGTTCCTTTGTGTTTTGCAGAGGCTGTCAACAGGTCGGTCAGGTTGTTCAGATCCACGTCAATGGCCCGTCCGAAAAATGTGCCGCGTGCTCCGAAGCAAAGCTCTGCCGGATTAAAAGGTTCTTCCACTGTACCGTAAGGTGAAGATTTTGAAATGAACCCTTTTTCTGAGGTGGGTGAATACTGTCCTTTAGTTAATCCGTAGATCTTATTGTTGAAAAGAATGATGTTGATATCCACGTTTCTGCGAATAGCATGAATAAAATGGTTTCCTCCAATGGCAAGCGAGTCGCCATCGCCGGTTGTTACCCACACGCTTAAGTCGGGGTTGGCTACCTTTACACCGGTAGCGATGGCCGCTGCGCGTCCGTGAATGCCGTGCAGGCCGTAGGTATTCATGTAATAGGGCAGTCGCGAAGAGCAACCGATTCCTGAAATCACGGCAATTTCATGTGGTTCGAGGTTCAGTTCGGCAAATGCCTTGTGAAGACAGTTAAGAATAGCATGGTCGCCACAACCCGGGCACCACCGTACCGCACTTCCGTTTTTATAATCTTTGGGCGTATGTTTTTGAGACGTAAGATTTGTTTCCATTGTCTGTTATTCTTCTATGATTTGAATAAATTCTTTCACCAGTTCTTCTATTCTGAAAGGCTGTCCCGTTATGCGGTTGAAGCGGTATAGAGGTAAATTTTTGAATTTTCCTTGCAGATAAGATGCAAATTGTCCGTTATTTTCTTCGGCAACAATAATTTTTTTGTACTTGCGCAATATTTCTTCGGTATTTTTAGGCAAGGGAGCAATAAATTTAAACTGCGTGAAGGCGGCTTTTTTCCCGGCTTTCCTGATTTTCTTCACCGCTTCAAACAGGTGTCCATATGTGCCTCCCCAACCAACGATAAGTGTGTCTGCATTTTGGTCACCCCAAACTTCCTGTTCGGGAATGAAATCGGCAATTTTGTCAATTTTCTCTTGTCGCGTTTTCACCATTCGTTGGTGATTATCGGGGTCGGTCGAAATAACGCCGGTGTAATAATCCTTTTCCAGCCCACCAATGCGGTGCATGTATCCGGGTGTTCCCGGGACTGCCCAGTATCGAACGAGCGTTTTTTCGTCACGGAGGTAAGGTTTCCATGTTGAGGGATTGCCATCGAAATGTTTCTGTACATAAGGAGGAACGATTTTGGGGTAATCGTTCATGTTTGGGATTTTCCATGCCGATGAACCGTTGGCAATGTACCCGTCGGTCAAAAGTACTACCGGCGTCATGTGTTCAATGGCTAGTTTGGAAGCCCAAAAAGCCGCATCGAAGCAGTCGGTGGGCGAAAAAGCCGCAATCACTACCAGCGGACTCTCGCCATTGCGTCCATACAGAGCCATGTTTAGATCGGTCTGTTCGCTTTTTGTCGGCATCCCTGTGGAAGGTCCTGCTCGTTGCACATCAATAACCACTAAGGGCAGTTCCAGCATCACAGCCAGGTTTAGCGCCTCACTTTTAAGTGCCAGTCCCGGTCCCGATGTAGAGGTAGCGGCCAGATGACCGGCAAAACTTGCACCGATTGCTGTGCTGATACCGGCAATTTCGTCCTCCATCTGCAATGCTTTTACGCCAAAATCTTTTCTTTTGGCCAGTTCGTGCAAAATTTCAGATGCAGGTGTGATGGGATACGATCCGAGAAAAAGTTGCAGGTTGGCTTTTTCTGCTGCGGCAATCAATCCGTATGCTGTTGCGAGATTGCCATTTATGTCGATATAAAATCCTTTTTCGTTATTCACTGTTTCAATACGGTAAGTTGAAGCAGTAAGGTGGGTATTGTTTCCGTAATTGTATCCGGCTAAAAACGCTTTGACATTGGCTTGAAACACCAAAGGTCTTTTGCCAAATTTTTCTTTCAGTAGACGTTCGGCAATGTCGGCAGGTCGGTTAAACAGCCAACAAACAACGCCTAACGCAAACATGTTTTTGCTTCGCAGCACAATTCGGTTGTCTACATCCATGTCCTCCAGCGCGGCTTTTGTTAGGGAAGTAATGGCCACAGGAATCACCTGAACGGAATTCAGGTTCAATTCTTGAAACGGATCGTCCGTTTTAAATCCGGCTTTTTCGAGATCTTTTTTCTGAAAAGAATCGCTATCGTAAATCACGATGGAATGTTTTTTCAGGTTCCCCGCATTTACTTTCAGCGCTGCAGGATTCATGGCAACAAGCACATCGGTTTTATCGCCGGCATTATATACATCGTGCGATCCGATACGCACCTGAAAACCCGAAACACCTTGCGGTGTGCCTTTTGGTGCGCGTATTTCGGCGGGGTAATCGGGGAAAGTAGCAATTTCGTTCCCTAAAATAGCCGATAAGGTAGAAAACAGGGTTCCCGAAAGTTGCATGCCGTCTCCGGAATCTCCCGAGAAACGTACAGTTACATCTTTCAGATCGTTCACAACTGTTTTTTCAGTCATATTAATTATTGAAATATTCGTTTTTACAGAATGGTTTTGCCGATCGTTTTCTTTTCGTTTTTTCGTAAAGAATTTTTATGGCAGTTTGTTTCTATTGGAGCGCAAAGTAACAAAAGATGAAGAGAATAAGCAAATTTATTTCATTTTACCCGTTCGATGTAGGCTCCGAGTTGGTTTAAACGGATATCGATATTTTCGTATCCTCGGTCTATTTGATCGATGTTGTGAATCGTACTTTTTCCTTCCGCACTCATTGCTGCAATCAACAACGATATCCCTGCGCGGATATCGGGCGAAGTCATGGTCATTCCTCGCAAGCGGAATCTGTTGCCCAGTCCGATGACTGTTGCCCTGTGGGGATCGCATAAAATAATTTGTGCCCCCATGTCGATGAGTTTATCCACAAAGAAGAGACGGCTCTCGAACATTTTTTGATGAATGAGCACACACCCTTCGGCTTTGGTTGCAACAACCAGCATCACGCTGAGCAAATCCGGCGTTAATCCCGGCCAGGGAGCATCGGAAATGGTGAGAATGGAGCCATCGATAAACGATTCGATGGTATAGCATTCTTGCGAAGGGATATACAAGTCGTCTCCCTGTTGTTCCACAATGATGCCCAGTCGGCGGAAACTTTCGGGAATGATACCCAGGTTTTGCAGGGAAACGTCTTCGATGGTGATATCCGACGCCGTCATGGCTGCCATGCCGATGAAACTGCCAATCTCGATCATGTCGGGCAGCAGCCGGTGACGGCAGCCCGATAGACGGGTTACCCCTTGCACGGTGAGTCGGTTCGAGCCGATGCCTTCGATGTGCGCCCCCATACGAACGAGCATCTTGCTCAGCTGTTCCACATAGGGTTCGCAGGCTGCGTTGTAGATAATGGTTTCGCCATCGGCCATCACGGCGGCCATGAGCAGGTTGGCCGTTCCCGTAACCGATGCCTCTTCGAGCAGGATATAACATCCTTTCAGTTTGTCGGCTGAAAGGCAGAAGAGTTGGTTCTTTTCGTCGAAGACCAGTTCCGCTCCCAATTTTTGGATGGCATTGAAATGGGTGTCCAGCCGTCGGCGGCCGATTTTGTCGCCACCGGGTTTAGGAATGGAAACCCGTCCGAATCGGGCAAGCAACGGGCCGATGATCATGATGGAACCCCGCAAGGTAGCGCATTTATTGATAAAATCTTCCGTTTGAATATATTCCAAATTGATATTTGCGGCTTTAAACGACCAGGTATCCTTGTTCAGTTTGCGCACTTCGACCCCCATTGCCACAAGCAATTGAATGAGGTTGTTTACATCGAGAATATCGGGAATGTTTTCTATAATGACTTCTTCTTCTGTCAATAAGGTAGCACAAATCACTTGCAGTGCTTCGTTTTTTGCTCCCTGCGGGGTGATTTTTCCTTTAAGACGATGTCCGCCTTCGATGATGAATGATGACATGGTGTTTTCAGTTTTTCAGTTTCAGTATATGCGAACTTCGGGTTCGAGTCGGATTCCGAATTTTTCGTAAACGGTATGTTGTACCTCGTGCATGAAATTTACGATGTCGCTGCCGTTTTCTGTTCCATAATTTACAATAATCAGCGCATGGTGTTCATATATTCCCACCTGTCCGCTTCGTTTGCCCTTGTAACCTGCCTTTTCGATGAGGAAGGCTGCCGATGTTTTGAATGTGTTGGTCTCTGCAGGATAAATGGGCGCATCGGGTAGTTTGGTCAGCAACCGCTCCTTCTCTTCTTTTGTCAGGAAAGGGTTTTTGAAGAAGCTCCCGGCATTCGGCAGGTCGGCAGGATCGGGAAGTTTGCGCCTGCGGATGCGGATGATTGCTTCGCGCACTTGCGAAAGCGAAGGGCTGGCAACGTTTGTCAGTTCGCGGTTCAGATCGGCATATTTTTCTGTGTAAGCAAACGATTTGCTCAAACGAAAAACCACCGACGTGACAATGTGTTGCCTCCTGCGTTTGAAAATGCTGTCGCGGTAGCCAAATTCACAAGCTTCGGCAGTGAATGTTTTCGGCTTGCCCGAGTCTTTGTTTACGGCATGCACACGAACTATTGCATCTTTCACTTCCGATCCGTATGCTCCGATGTTCTGGATAGGCGCAGCGCCCACTGTTCCGGGAATCAGCGAGAGGTTTTCAATACCGGCATACCCTTTTTTCACGCAATAATTTACAAAATTATCCCAATCTTCTCCGGCACCGGCTTCCAATTCCACTCCGGAGCCATTCTCCGAAAGCAGGCGGATGCCTTTCATTTGAGGATGAATGACCAGTCCGTCGAAATCTTTCGTAAAAAACAGGTTGCATCCGCTTCCTATCACCAGCTTCGGTTCGTTGGGATAAGCGCGAAGCACTTCCGATAATTCTCCGACGGTTTGCGGCTCGCAGAAAAGTTTT
>JAAZMQ010000150.1 GCA_012798745.1 Bacteroidales bacterium | reverse complement strand
TTTTTCTTCGCCCAAATAATAGGCCAGTTTCACTCGTTGATTCTCCCCACCGGATAAAGTGGCAGATGACTGACCGAGCTTTACATACCCTAATCCCACATCGTGAAGAGGTTGAAGACGTTTTACAATTTTTTTCTCGAAAGTACCTTTTTGTGCACCGAAAAATTCAATCGCCTGATCAACGGTCATCTCCAATACATCATAAATATTCACTCCTCGATACTCCACCTCGAGCACTTCGGGTGAAAACCGTTTGCCATGACATGCTTCGCACTCCAGTTTGATATCGGCCATAAACTGCATTTCCACCGTAATGGTCCCCTCACCTTTACATTCTTCGCAACGTCCGCCTTCCACATTAAACGAAAAATAAGAAGGCGAAAAATTCATCTGCTTGGATAACGGCTGTGAAGCAAAAAGCTTGCGGATCTCGTCATATGCTTTGAGATAAGTTACCGGATTCGAACGCGACGATTTGCCAATAGGATTCTGATCAACATACTCCACATGTTTTGCCAGTTTGATATCGCCCGCAAGGCCGTTGAATTCGGCATGCTCCATTGCCGTCCCCTTGTAATGATGCTGTAAGGCATTATAAAACACATCGTTCACGAGAGACGATTTGCCCGAGCCGCTCACACCGGTCACCACCGTCATCACGTTAAGTGGAAACTTTACATCGATATTCTTTAGATTATGCTGGCGCGCACCCTTTACTTCGATATAATTGTTCCATTTGCGGCGCGTTTTCGGCACTTCTATCTTTTCTTCGCCTGTAAGATACTTTACGGTATAACTATGGCTATTGGTTTCCAGTTCCGACACCTTCCCCTGATATATGATTTCGCCACCCAACACACCTGCTTTCGGTCCGATATCGATAATATAATCCGCCGCACGGATAATCTCTTCATCATGTTCCACAACAACCACCGTATTGCCAAGCTGCTGCAACTTTCGGAGCACCTGAATGAGCAGATGCGTATCTCGCGAGTGCAACCCGATACTGGGTTCATCAAGAATATACAACGATCCCACTAGGCTGTTGCCAAGCGACGAAGCGAGGTTGATACGCTGACTCTCTCCACCCGACAGGGTGTTAGAAAGACGATTAAGAGTAAGATACCCCAACCCTACCTCAATCAGAAATTGCAACCGGTTATGGATTTCCGTAAGCAGACGTTCTGCAATGACGGCATCGGTTTCACTGAGCTCCAATCGATTAAAAAATTCTTTAAGTTCAACAACCGGCATCGTCACCAGTTCGGCAATCGATTTTCCACCCACCTTTACATACAACGCTTCGGGCTTCAATCGTGTGCCTTTGCACGTTGGGCAAAGCGTTTTCCCCCGATAACGCGCCAGCATAACCCGGTATTGAATTTTGTAAAGATTCTGTTCGAGCATCCGAAAGAAATCGTTTATGCCGTAAATGCCCAATTCGTGACGTCCGTTCCACAAAATGTCCTTTTCTTCATCGGTTAGATCATAATAAGCCCGATAAATGGGAAAATTCACTTTGTAAGCATTGTTGACAAACTCCTTGCGCCATTCGCTCATTTTTTCACCTCTCCAGCACTGCACACACTCTTCCTGAACCGACAAACTTTTATCGGGAATTACCCGATTTTCATCGATTCCGATAACCATGCCGAACCCCTCGCATTGGGGACAAGCGCCAACCGGACTATTGAAATTGGACATCAGCTCGGTAGGTTCTTCAAACTTTATCCCATCGGCCTCAAAACGATTGGAAAAAGTATACGACTCTACACCCTTTTCTCCCCAAAACCGCACTACACACTCGCCCTCTCCCTCCAAAAAAGCCGTTTCCAACGAATCGGACAACCGGTTGATAGTGGCTTTATCCGAAGAACACGAAAGGCGGTCGATCACCAGCATCACCTCTTCTGCCGGAGGAAGATTTTTTTGTGTCAGTAGTTCGTCGATCCGATAAAATTCTTCCCCCACATTTACTCGCGTAAACCCCTCCTTCATTAAAATATCCAATTGTTCGCGCAAATCGCGGTTGTTGCGTAATACAATGGGCGAAAGAACCAGCATACGCGTGCCCTCGCGATATTCCAACATCTTGCGAATGATATCACTCACATAATGTCTTTTCACCTCTTTGCCCGAAACGGGCGAAATGGTCTTACCGACGCGCGCATAAAGCAGGCGCAGATAATCGTAAATTTCAGTGGAGGTACCTACCGTGGAACGCGGATTGCGGGTGTTCACCTTTTGCTCGATAGCGATAGCGGGCGGAATACCCCTGATATAATCGCACTCGGGCTTGTTCATACGACCAAGAAACTGTCGCACATAAGCCGACAAGCTCTCAACGTAACGCCGCTGTCCTTCGGCGTACAATGTATCGAATGCCAACGACGATTTACCCGAACCCGACAGTCCGGTAATAACAGTAAACGTATTTCGGGGAATGGTTACGTCAACGTTTTTCAAATTATTGACGCGTGCACCTTTTATTTCGATTTGTTTGAAATTGCTCATCACGTTTTAAATATGCAAAGATAATTACTTTAACAGC
>JAAZMQ010000015.1 GCA_012798745.1 Bacteroidales bacterium | reverse complement strand
TTCCTGTTCGAATTTTTTCGTCAAGTGTTTTTGAATCGCTACCTAGTTCTTTGGCTTTTTTCCATTGCTCCAATGCTTTTTCAGGTTCCCCGGTCATATATAACACATCACCATAATGTTCAAAAATCTCAGCCGAAGGTTCTTCCTCGCTGTATTTAACTGCATTTTCGATGTAAATTTTTGCCGTGGTGTATGCTCCTTGCCTAAAGAGAACCCAGCCGTACGTATCCAAGAAGGTAGGATTAGTTGGCTCGGCTTTTACTGTTATACTGCTCATTTGTTCGGCTTTATCCAGATCTTTCCCTTCTAATGACAAATAATAACTGTAATTGTTTAATACATGAAGATTTTGTGGATTGAGTTTTAACGCTTTTTCATAATTCTCGAATGCCGCTTTCTTGTTTCCTAGAAAATAATGTAAGTCGCCAATCTGTCCATAAAAATCGGATTTAAGCAAGGGATTATCAATTTTAGCCGACTTTAATCCTTCTTCAAATACATCGAGAGCTTCTTTATATTTTTTTTGTTGATATTTTGCTGCTCCGAGATAAAAATAAAATTGAGGTGCATCAGGAATATATCTTATCGCTTCTTCGGTGATTTCAATTATTTTATCTATGCTGTCGGGCAAGGCAATACGAAGCATTTGTTCGTATCCGACCGGATCGGTTGGATTGGCTTTTGTGTAAATTTCAAAGTGTTTCATGGCTTCCTCTTTGTTCTCTTGTAGCAACAACACGTTTCCGTAAATGAGGTTTAAAAGGGTGTTATTGGGATACTGATCGAACAACGTTTCAAAGAGTGGGTTTACCAATTTGATATCGCGTTTGTTTTGGCTAAGGATATCAATGTAGCGGGTAAGCAACTGTACTTTAGTCTCTACATCTATTTCTGTACCTGTAATGGCTTTTTTTAGTTCTTTTTCGGCGGCCTCCTTATTTCCCGTTTTTTCATAATAATTGACCATAGAAAGTATCAGATTGGGATAATCCGGATCGACTTCTTTTGCCCGATCATAATAATATATGGCTTTATCCGGTTGGTTGTCTTGTAAATAAAGATCACCGAGAAGGACGAGATAACGCGGGTCATCAGGGTTTTGAGCAATAATATTCTCAATCTCCATAAAAGCTTTTTCTTTTTGGTTGAGCATGGAATACAGCTGAAATTTATTGAGAGCTGTAGTTTCCGAAACCCCTGAAATTTTTTCCAATTCGTTTAATACATCAATGGCTTTTTGCAATTCGCCGCTGTCGGCATATGCTTGCGATAACTGCATATAAAGCTCTATTTTAGAGGGATATTCTTTTAATAATGACCGATAAATATCTACCGCATCCCGATTTTTTCCCAATTCTTTACTCAGGCCGGCGAGCGCCATGTTATAGTAATAGTTTTTGGGATCGTATTTCACCGCTTTTTTCAAAAAATCCAATGCTTTGCTTTTTTCATCGAGCACATTATAAAACGTTCCCAATTCTATCAACACATTGGCATTGGTTGAATCGATGGAATAACAATGTTGTAAATAGTCAAATGCCTCATCATATTTACCTTGAACTTTAGAATTGATCCCTTCGTAAAAATAATAATCGAATTTTCTTTGTTCCTTTTCGTTCAATGCTGTTCCTTCCTTTTTTAGGGAAGGTTTTGTTTGTTGAGCATTTGCAAAAAAGATACAAAAAAAAGAAATAATTAGTGAAAAGCTTTTTAAAACGAATGATTTTTTTTGATGCATTATGTAAACGATATAGTGTTAATTTTTTCCTGTATGACCAAATCCTCCCGATCCTCTATTGGTCTCTTCCAATTTGACAACTTCTTGCCATTCAACTCGTGAGTGTTCAGTGATGACCATTTGGCAAATTCGATCCCCATCGTTAATCGTGAATTCTTCATTCGATAAATTAATCAGGATCACGCATATTTCTCCTCTGTAATCGGCATCGATGGTACCCGGCGAATTGACGATAGAAATGCCGTGTTTAATAGCCAAACCGCTTCTTGGACGAATTTGTGCCTCATATCCTTCAGGTAGCTGAATGTATAAACCTGTTGGCACTAATGCCCGTTGTAAGGGTTTCAATACAATAGGGTTATCTATGTTGGCACGCAAATCCATTCCTGCCGAATGAACGGTGGCATATTCCGGTAAAGGGTGTTTGGATTGATTGACAATTTTGACCTGCATTTTTTCGTTATTTCTCTCTGACAGTGAAAAAGTCAAGATTTTTTTATTATGCGAATTTAGGTATTTCTACTCAAATAATTGTCAATTTGATGAAATTTAAGGAAGTTCATTTTTTTGTATTCCTTTTATAGTTTCTATTTTTCATAGCAATATAAAAAATGCTTATCTTTGTGAGAGATGAACGATCAAGACGATATATTAGGCAAATTGCGTCAGACGTTGAATGAACAAGGGATTGAATCTTTTCACATTCTGGAAGATCTTGTTCCGATTGAGGAACAGATGGAATATTTTCGTTATTTTGAAGGGTTGAGAAGAGAAAATGCACCTTTTGTTCGCGACGAAGAAATCTCGATACTTTTTTCGCCGGACGCTTCCATTGAAAGAAAAAAAAGAAGTCTTTCTCTTTTGGCATCTATTCCGGATGTAGCTGCCTATCGTGCCATTGAAACTTATCACAGTAGCCCCTTAGAGCCCGAACTAAAAAATTGGTCGGCAATGGCATTGGTGAGCAGTCGTATTGTTCTTAACTCCAACCTTTCGGGGAAACAACAGGTATATATTTCTTCCGGTTTGGGTGGGCACGATAAAAAGCTCCGTTTCTTTGGTTTGTTTACAACACAAAATAGAGAAAATTTTACCGATTTACAGAAAAACATTGTTGAAAGCGAATTCACATTCCAATTGGAACAAGCCAATGTAGATATCGAGAAATTCGAAATTAAAGATAATTATTTTACCATTTTGATGCTTGTTCCTTTTGATGTGGACATAAAGTCGATTCTTCAAGCCGCCATAGACGAATGCAATCAATACGGGAATTTTCTCGATGCCAAGTTCTTGTTTACTAATGTTAAAATACTTAGTGACGAAGAGATAGAGAATCTGCTGAAGAAGAAACCCGACAGAGACTGATCAAGAATTTTTTCCAGTGTGAATTGAAATAATAGAAAAACTCATTTATTCTTTTTAGTATTTCTTTTTCTGAACGTTTTATTCGTTGTTTTTTCGGTAAACTTTTTCTTATCGGGGTGAAATTTTGAATGTTTCTTATGATTATTTTGGGGAGGAAGATCGAATTTCCTTTTTCTATCACGCCATGCAAGCTCTTTATTTATTTTTGTCTGAGAGGGTATATCTTTATGAAAATTTTTTTTGTCTTGTTCCCTTCGTTTTCCGGCAAAAATTTCATATTCCCGCATTTCACACTCCAGTTGACCGTTCCTAAGGGGAAAACGTTTGCTTGCTTTCAGTCCGATTTTATCGAACAATTCTTTTTTGTAACTCAGGATATAGGCTCTGTATCCGATGAAAACATGCTTCAGCCGTTCGCCGATTAGCGCATAGAGTTCGTCGATATCTTCAACTTTGATGCGTTCGCCATATGGCGGATTGGTCATGAATACACCTGCCGGTTTAGGCGCTTCGGTATATTGTTGCAATGCTTTCACCTCCAAATCGATATATTTTTTCAATCCGGCGTTTCGGATGTTCTTTTCGGCAACGGAAATTGCTTTGGGAGAGATGTCTGAACCGATGATGCGATAGCGAAATTCACGTGCGCCGGAGTCATCATTGTAAATTTCGCTGAAAAGTTCTTCGTCGAAATCGTTCCAGTTTTCAAAGGCAAAATGTTTTCGATGAATGCCCGGCGGAATGCCCAAGGCAATCATTGCCGCTTCAATCAGCAACGTTCCCGATCCACACATCGGATCGATAAAGGTGCTTTCACCATGCCATCCCGATTTCAAGATCATGCCTGCAGCCAGCACTTCGTTCAGTGGGGCTTCGGTTTGTGCCACCCGATATCCGCGCTTGTGCAGCGATTCACCCGAACTGTCGAGCGAAAGTGTACAGGTTTTATGGGTTATGTGGATATTGAATACTAAGTCGGGATTACTGACGCTTACCGATGGACGTTTGCCATATTTTTCCGTAAAATAGTCGGCTATAGCATCTTTCACCCGATAGGCAACGAATTTGGAATGGGTGAAAATGTGCGAATAAACTACCGAATCCACAGCAAAAGTTTTGTCGAGCGACAGGTATTCGTCCCAATTCAATTTTTTTACTTCTTCGTATACCTCATCGGCATTTTCGGCTTTAAATGTATAGATGGGTTTTAATATTCTCAATGCAGTGCGGCAATGAATATTTGCTTTATACATTAAAGTTTTGTCGCCTGTAAAAGATACCATGCGGGTGCCGATTTCTATATTTTCGGCTCCAATACCGATAAGTTCTTCTGCAAGCACATCTTCGAGTTCTGCCATTGTTTTGGCAATCAGGGGAAATTTGTCGGATTCGTTCATTCGCGGGATTTTCAATTATTTCGGATGCAAAGATAGGAAATCTAAGCGCCTGTTATTGTTTTACTTTTATTTTTTTTGCTTTTGATTCGTTGTTAAAGGCATCTAGCGCGGTCACCACATAAATATAGCTTTTTTTCCCTCCTTCGTAAGGGAGAACATAGAAGTTGTCCGGTGTAACCTCGAGTATGTTTTTGGCTTTCCCGGTATCTATTTTTTCACCTTTACGAAACCGATAGATAACGAAATACTGAGCAGCCTCGGGATTATCAGGTTGTTTTTTATGATCCCATGTAAGAAAGTGCATATCTTCGGTAAAAACCTCAGTAAGGTTTTTTACTTTATCCGGTCGTTTTTTGTGCATGTGGGTGTATGGCGGAATGAGCGATTTTGCCGGATGGATACGGCTTTTGAGAATATCGGCTGCTCCGGAGGTATTTTCTCCAATCAGATAACCGTACCAGAAACAGTTTCCATTAACGAATGCCATTTCGCGCGAGCGACGTATTTTTTCATCTATTTCGTTGGCATCCATACTTCGTTTCAAATCTTGTCCGATATAGAGCGGACGATTGAAACTATTGGTGTTCCACCATTCGAGTAAAGCCAGATAATCGGCATTTTTGTGACCGATTTCCCAATACAGTTGCGGTAAATTATAGTCAATCCATCCTTTTTCCAGCCACAGCAGGATATCGGCATACAGATCGCCGTAGTTTTCCAGACCGTTTGTTTCGCTGCCTGAACCGTCGGGTGTGTTTTTCTTGTTGCGATAAATACCAAATGGGCTGATACCGAAACGCACCCAAGGTTTTGTGGCGGCAATGGTGTATTTAATTTGTTGGATAAGTAAGTTTACGTTGTTCCTGCGCCAATCGTCTCGTTGGTTGTGCGTGAATCCTTGTTGTGCGGCATACTTGTTGAAGCTTTCGTCATCCGGAAAAGGTTGTCCTGCAATGGGATACGGATAAAAATAATCATCCATATGAATAGCATCCACATCGTAACGCGACACGATATCTTTCACCACACGGCAAATAAATTCGCGGTTTTCGGGCAAACCCGGGTCAAAAAACAATTGGTTGCCATATTGGATAAATCTTTCCGGATATTGCCAATAGATGTGGTTGGGAGCAAGTTCGTTGTTGATATTTGTTTTCACTCGATAGGGGTTAAGCCAGGCATGGAGTTCTATCCCCCGTTTGTGACACTCGTCGATAATGAAAGCCAGCGGATCAAAGTCGGGATCGTCTGGTGCCTGACCTTGTCTGCCTGTAAGGAATCGACTCCAGGGTTCCAAATCCGATTTGTAAAAAGCATCTGCTTCGGGGCGAATCTGGAAAATTACGGCGTTGATTCCTGCCTCATCCAATTTGCGTACCATTTCCGCAATATAGTGTTTCATGGCAGCACTGTTCATTTTTTGATACCGTGTTTGCCCTACGGTTTGTATCCAAGTGCCGCGAAATTCATGTTTGGGAGTAGGGTCGGCTCTTCGCGTCAATGTTTGTTTAGTCGATCTACAGGCAAAGAACAGAAAACTCACAAATATGAGTGTTAAAGTACGAAAAATTGATTTGAATTTCATGAACGTTTCTGTTTATAAATTTTGAATGGTGAAAATATGGGATGATCCGTTTTTAGCAATACATCAGGCGCATGTTGTTGCGGATAAATAACGATACGATTGTAATTTAGGAATGTATATTCTAACCGTGTTGGCAAATGATCAAGAGCCATCACATAAGAAATATATCCACGACGTGCGGAAACTAAAACTATAAGATCTCCCTCCTTAATATACTCTGTACACGCCATCGGGTTGTTCCAGTCTGTAAAAGGAATAAATATAAATAGGTTTTTTAAGTCTTTTTGCTCTGCTATTATTTTTTGTGTATCGGGATGTCCAAGATGAACGATGGGAATGGAAAGTTCCTGCGCCAGTTTTACCATTTTTTGTAGCCATACACTGAATCCATATTCTCTTTCTGCCAGTGGGGGAGAAATAACGACAATGCGGTTGTTCGAAATTAAAGGTTTTTCGAGGTGGCAAATAAAGAGATTCTTGTCCAAATTTCTGATGGTTGCATCTACTTTATCGCCGAGCAATTTTTCAATGAATCCGGTCTTTTCTCCCGGCCATCCCATAATGACAATGTCGGCCATGGTTTCGCGTGCCGTCCGTACAATGCCGTTGGGAATATTGTAATCGATGGTGGTGATGATATCCACATGCATTTCTGCGGCTGAAGCATCTTTTACCGATTCTTGAAGTTTTTGTCGGAATTTAATGATATTTTTTTCGGCTTCCACGTTATTGGGAACCACGCCTAGTAGAGAAATGGGATTGGGCGATTTGGGATCTTTAATTAGTAAGGCCAGGTCTACCAGATATCCGATATTATCCGGATTGGCTATTGGCACCAGTATTTTTTCTTGTGCAAAGCTGCCCAATGCAGCAGGCGTGAAATAACCTTTCTCTTCTTCCTCCATAACCAATTGTTTGGCTGCTTTTTGAGTAACTAAAGATGAGATGATACAGGTAATAAGGATAAGGATAATGGTTCCGTTGAGAATATATTCGTCCAGGATCCCTGCTTGATAGCCAACAAGGATAATTGCCAGAGTGGCCGCTGCATGTGAACTGCTCAATCCGAAGATAATACCCCGTTGCGATGCAGAATAATTACATACTTTTTGCGTGAAGAATGCGGCCAGCCATTTACCGATAAGGGCCACACATGTTAATGTTAATGCTACAATCAGTGTTTTCCATCCGTTCAGTATCACTTTTACGTCCACGATCATCCCTACCGAGATAAGGAAAATGGGGATAAATAAGGCATTTCCGAAAAAATCGATTCGATTCATCAGGGCTGAGGAGCTGGGAATAAGCCGGTTGAGTGCCAATCCGGCAGCGAATGCCCCGATGATGGGTTCCAGCCCTCCGAGTTCGGCCAGGAATCCGCAGACGAATAAAATGAATAGGACAAAAATATAGTGTGAATATTTATCGTCTTCCACTTTTTGGAAAAACCATTTTGCCAGTTTGGGAATGAAAAAGAAAACGACGATGGAAAACAGAATTAACGAAACGACCAGTTTTGCCCAGAATTCACCATTTAACGCACCCTCGTTGGCCGACATAATGATGGCAAGTATAATGAGTACAGAGGCATCGGTAAAAATGGTTCCCCCTACCGTAATGGCAATAGCCTGGTTTTTTGAAACCCCCATTCGACTAACGATAGGATACGAAACCAGCGTGTGTGTAGAGAACATGCTTGCCGTGAGAAAGGCAGGCATCGGATCGTAACCGAGTATGTAACGGCAAACGGGGTAGCCGACAAGCAACGGAAGCGTAAAAGTGAAAAATCCAAAGACAAGACTTTTATCCTGGTTTGCCACGAATTCGTTGAAGTCTAGCTCCAGTCCGGCTGCAAACATGATATACATCAGTCCGATGGTGGAAAACATTTCCATGCCGGCATCGTCGGAAAGGATATTGAAACCGTGAGGTCCCACCAGTATTCCGGCGATGATAAGCCCGATAATGGAGGGTAAATTGATTCTTTTAAAGAGGGAGGGAATAAGTAAAACAATCGATAAAAGTACAAGAAAAACAAGGATGGGATCGTGAAAAGGCAAAGCAAAATCGCTTGTCAGAATCGATGTCATTTGATGGGTTTGCACTTTTATTCCTTTGATTTAGAAATGATTTTAAACATAAGTGCCAATATAAAACTTCATGACAAATGAAATTTTGTTCAAATGCAAAAATAATCAAAATATTTTGATTTATTGAGACAGCCTTACTTTTTTGTCGCTGTTAAAGTAATTATCTTTGCATATTTAAAACGTGATGAGCAATTTCAAACAAATCGAAATAAAAGGTGCACGCGTCAATAATTTGAAAAACGTTGACGTAACCAT
>JAAZMQ010000383.1 GCA_012798745.1 Bacteroidales bacterium | reverse complement strand
CACATCGGCGTTCTACGTTAACCTAAGAAATGCTCCTCCACAATCCGACCATTATCGACCACGTATAAATAAGCGTTATTTAAGATGGGTTGCAAGTCGAATAAGTGACGTTTGCTAACACCGAATTCGCCACTATGGCTCATGATAATGTACCGAGGTTCCCCATTATAACGCTCGCTATAGAAATCAACCAATCCCACCCCATCAGACACTTTAAAGTTACTTCTACCATTAGCCCGCTCATATTCCGCAACAACTTCGCTGTAATCACAAGGTAGCAGTCGATAGACCGATTCCATGTCTGGATAAAGCTCAACCTGGGCAATACATTTAGGTGGCTTTACTAAAATGTTTCTTTGCCGCGCCACTTCAGCTAGACGCTCATCACGTCGAATTTCAATATCAACGAGGTTCGCCTGCATCTGATTAATCAATGCAGCATTTTTATTATCCACATTATCCCTTTGATACCTTTGAAGACGTTTTAAAGTATCCTCATATTGCCGTTGAAATGATGAACGCAAATAGGAAGATAGCCTGTCAGACTGTGGGTCCCTTTTTACTTGAAACCTTTTCTTCGATTGTATGGCATGGATATTAGCCTTGCTCCTGAGCTTAAAAGCTGATTCATCCACATAGCTTACCAAGCCCTCGGTTATTTCGTGATAGAACAGCCAATAAGGATCCAATGCTATGACCTGTCCGTTATCACGCTCAGCTAAAAACAGAAGCTCCTCCGCCAACTCTTGCCCGGTACCATCACCAATGGTTACTGAAAAAACCTCTACATTTAGGCGTTCCCTGATAGGATAAGGCAAGGACAACTTCGTCAGCGGAATTTGTTCCCGTTCATCTTTTGCCAACTCCAAACTCAACCTAAATAAGGGGTGATCCGCAGTCATTTGTGAAATATCTGGTGTGACCATCCTGCTATCCCCTGTGAAGCGGTACGTCTCATTGGTGCTAAACGGGGGGAGGTTCTTTTTATGTACGTATTCTCGCAAGAACCTAGGTAATCTCTCAATACGCTTTATTGTCGCTCCCTGAGAGTCATGGATTTTAACCTTATGGGTCTGCAATGTATCCGTAACAAAATCAACATAGTGTTGATCCGGTACTTTCTTGACCACAAGCTCGTGTTGCTCCCTACGCATACCTGGCAGATTAATGACCTCAGACGCCATTTGTTCTCTCTTTGCAAGCTCAATCAGTGCTTGATACTCATTACTGATCGTTGCATCCAGTCTATTTGTAATGTCTTCCAAACTAGTCCTGTTCAAAATTGCTTCTTGCATCAAAGTTGGGAGATCGCACTCACTTTCCTCTAACACATCGCCGACAAAATCATAGACCAGATCCTTACCTAAGTCCGTTCTCATTTGCTCCATTTTACTGAGTAATCGCTCCATCACATGCCCTTCTCTGGTGTTTTGGGCGACCAGATTAAAAATGAAGACCTCGTTTAACTGACCAATTCGATGAATACGACCCATTCTTTGCTCCAGCCGGTTAGGATTCCAGGGAAGATCATAATTGATCATTTGATTACAGAACTGTAGATTGATTGATTCTCCGCCAGCGTCAGTTGCAAGCATAATCTGGCAGTCATCCTTAAACAATTGAACCTGCCTTCGTCTAGCATCCATGGAAAGCGAACCTTCTATTTTGGCCAGCTTAGGTACACGCTCTAAAAGCTTTTTCTCCAGATAATTGAGGGTATCCACAAATTCCGTGAAGATGAGAATTTTTTCGCCTTTGCTCAGAAGACCATTGACTCCGAAGAGTGTCTGTTCCAACTCTATATACTTGCGTTCGATGGACTGAGCTTTCAGGCGAGCAGCATGCTCAATTAAACTCTCAAGCTTGCCAATTTCCTGTTCCAAAGCTTCCACGTCAACCCTATCTACAGCAT
>JAAZMQ010000149.1 GCA_012798745.1 Bacteroidales bacterium | reverse complement strand
CCAATGGTTTCAACGCTGTGGATCCCCCCGTATGTTTTCATCAAATACACCACAACGGTCATCAAAACAATGGCCACCAGCGCTCCGGGTATTTTTTTGGAGATTTTCGGCGTCAGAAAAATAATCAGAACACTGACAACAGCTACCAATGTGGTCCAAGGATCAATCGTGTGAAAATATTGCGAATAAACAGCCCATTTTTCTAAAAAATCCGAGGGGAGCTTCGGCGTGGTCAAACCGAAAAAGTCGTTGATTTGCGAAAAAAAGATCGTGACGGCAATGCCGCTCGTGAAACCTACGACAATGGGATAGGGAACAAACTTGATAACCGTCCCCAGTTTGAGAGCGCCCATCAATATCAGCATGATGCCCGCCAATACGGTTGCCATGGCAAGACCTTCCAATCCATATTGTTCGACGATACCGTAAACAATGACAATGAAAGCACCGGTAGGTCCTCCGATTTGTACCGTGCTTCCGCCAAGCAGGGAAATCAAAAAACCACCGATAACGGCCGTGATGATTCCTCGTTCGGGAGTCACGCCCGACGAAATACCAAAGGCAATGGCCAATGGCAAGGCAACAATGCCTACAATTATCCCCGCCATTAAGTCGGCAGTAAATTTTTCTTTATCATAACTTTGTAACGAACGGATCAGTTCCGGCCGGAAATCCTTCAAAAAATTAAAATTCACCTTAAAACAATCTTTTCAGTTAAAACAAATGCAAAAATAATAATATAAAAACAAACATTCAAAAAATATGCGCCACGAGCTGCAAAATTTGCCGATAATCGCTATCTTTGACTTGCAAAAATTCACCGGACTTGCTGACAAAATGAAAATTATTTATTCGACGTTGCTGCCTGTCAAAGGATTTCGCGCCATCAATCTTTTCGGCATCGTTTTCGCCCGAAAAGATCAGCCGGCATTAGATGAACATATCATCAACCATGAATCCATTCATACGCGGCAAATGCTGGAGCTGGGCGTCATCGGTTTTTATCTTTGGTATGTGGCGGAATGGATTATCCGTTGGATACAATATAAAGACCGGTATCAGGGCTACAGAAATATCGGTTTCGAACGCGAAGCACATGCCAACGACAACGACTTCTCATACCTGGAAAAACGGCGAACGTTTAATTTTCTTGGTTATCTGAAAAATAAAATTTCACCACGTTGTTGATATTTTTTCTCATTGTTTTGATTGAGAAATAAAGCGTAACAAAACAAATCAATAATGAAAAAGAGCATTCGAATGAAAACTTTTTTAACTTTGGAAAAATCAAAAATTAAAATTATGAAACAAATTAATCATCCGAATGTAGCGACCAATACGCACAGTCGCCATCAAGTTACGGATTCGAATTTACTAATCGACTCATTAAATCCAAAAAAGGAGAGCCCTGTTAAAAATTCCCTGAAAATAAAAGCAATACTGTTTTTATTTGCCTGGGTCCTTTTATTGTTGTCTTGTAATAAGACGCAACAAGAAAGTTGGGACTTTACTTCTTTTTACAAGCCGGTAGATTATCCTATAATAGGGCCGGATTCATCTTTTACATTTATTGATCCGATAAAGGGGGATACCGTACAATGGCAAAAAGCCGACGTATTTAACCCGGGAGCAATAGTCAAGGACGATAAAGTCTACTTATTGCTTCGGTGTGAAGATAATCCTGCTGCTCATCTTGGGGGAAGAACTTCCCGTATTGGGCTCGCATGTAGTGAGGATGGTATCAATTTTACTAAATATCCCGTGCCGGTTTTGTATCCTGATAACGATGCCTTTCAAATGTATGATTATCCCGGGGGTTGCGAGGATCCACGCGTTACTCAAACCGATGATTCGATATATGTAATGGCATATACTTCATGGAATGGAGAAATTGCACGTTTAAGTACGGCATTCTCGAAAGATTTGATTCATTGGGAAAAAAAGGGGCCTGCTTTTGCAACAGCTTATGATGGGAAATTTTTGGATACGTGGTCAAAATCAGGATCTATGATTACTGAAATGAAAAAAGATGGGAAATTAGTATTGTCAAAAATAGACGGGAAATACTGGATGTATTGGGGTGAACAATTTGTTAATTTGGCGTGGTCAACAAATTTGTATGATTGGTACCCTCTTCTCGATGAAAATGGAGAGTTAAAAAAACTCATTACTCCAAGGAAAGGAAAATTTGACAGCATGCTTACGGAATGCGGACCACCGGCAATCGTGACTAATCAAGGAATCGTATTATTCTATAATGGAAAAAATGCCGATAATGATGATTGTGATCCAACTCTCCCTCGCAGTACTTATTCTGTGGGAAAAGTGGTTTTTGATAAAAAAAACTTGCAGTCAGTAATCTATCGCACAGATACATGTTTACTTAAACCCACTCTCCCCTACGAATTGACAGGGCAATACAAAGCAGGGACCGTATTTGCCGAAGGCTTGGTGTATTTTAAATCAAAATGGTTTTTATATTATGGAACAGCTGATTCCTATGTAGGTGTTGCAGTCTCAAAATTAGAATGAGAAAGGATAGGGAACATCTATTTAACTATATAAACATAATTTATATATTTTGATAGAACATTTCTATCGCTACATATGTTTATAATAATAAGTTCGTTTAAATATAAATTTTTTGCGTTCCAATTTTTAAATCAAAAGGTTATGAAAACATTAAAGTTATTTTCAATGTTTGTGTTTGTGCTGTTTCTTGGAACAAGCATAACTTCGTGCAAGAAAGTGAGCGATGCCGATCTGCAGGCTGAAATTCAGGAAGTTTTGGCAACGAATCCCGATGCCGAAAATGTTAATGTAACGGTTAGCGACAAAGTTGTTACACTTACGGGTACCGTAAATGACGATGCTGCAAAAGCTGCTATTGATAGTATTGTAGCATCGATAAAACACGTTAAATCGGTAGTAAACGAACTGGAAGTTGTTCCACCTGCTCCGGATTACTCCGAACTTGATCAAATCATTGAAGCCAGTCTGCCTGAGATATTGGTAGAATATCCAAAGCTGACTGCAAGCGTAAAGGATGGTGTAGTAACACTGTCGGGCGAAGCTAAACAAGCCGAAATCGATAGCGTGATGAAAAAAATTCAAGATCTGAATCCTGTTGATATTATAAACGAAACAACAGTAAAGTAAAAAAGTAAAGAAATAAAGCATTTCGGCATTAAAACACAAAAAACAAAACACTGAATTTGAAAAGCTTCTGTGGTGCACAGAAGCTTTTTTATTGGCATTTTCCCTCCAAAATGTGTAACTTTGCACCTCCAAAAAAAATTGAAGATGCAAAATATTCGCAATATAGCCATTATCGCTCACGTTGATCATGGCAAAACCACACTGGTAGACAAAATGCTTTTGGCAGGTCACCTTTTCCGCAATAACCAACCTACTCAGAATTTGATTCTCGATAACAACGATTTGGAACGCGAACGCGGAATTACTATCCTGTCCAAAAACGTTTCTATCCGATATAAAGACACAAAGATTAATATTATAGACACTCCGGGGCACGCCGATTTCGGCGGCGAAGTGGAACGTGTGCTGAATATGGCCGACGGCTGCCTGCTTGTTGTAGATGCTTTTGAAGGCCCTATGCCCCAAACCCGCTTCGTGTTGCAAAAAGCACTCGAAATTGGATTGAAACCCATATTGGTCATCAATAAGGTGGATAAACCCAACTGTCGCCCTGAAGAGGTGCAGGAAGCCGTTTTCGACTTGATGTTTAATTTGGGTGCCACTGACGATCAGCTCGACTTTCCCACTATCTACGGGTCGGCAAAACAAGGATGGATGTCGGACAACTGGAAAAAACCTTCAAACAGCATCACTCCCCTGCTCGATGCTATCATTAAATATATCCCGGCTCCAAAAATGCGAAAAGGTACACCGCAATTACTCATTACTTCGCTTGATTATTCCAACTATGTGGGAAGAATAGCAATCGGCCGCCTCCATCGAGGCACATTGCATCCAAACGTGGATTATGCGTTGTGCAAACGCGACGGGTCTATTGTAAAAACGCGTATCAAAGAATTGAATGTCTTTGAAGGACTCGACCGTGTAAAAGTAGATGAAATATCGTCGGGAGATATTTGTGCACTGGTCGGCATCGAAGGTTTCGAAATTGGCGATACGATTACCGATTGGGAGAATCCCGAACCCCTGGACCCGATTGCTGTAGACGAACCTACCATGTCGATGCTTTTCACCATCAACGACTCTCCGTTTTTTGGTCAGGACGGAAAATACATTACTTCACGACACATTTACGAACGGTTGGTGCGCGAGTTAGACAAAAATCTGGCTTTGAGGGTGGAAGAAACCGACAGTTCCGACTCGTGGATTGTGTATGGACGGGGAATATTGCACTTGTCGATATTGATCGAAACCATGCGACGTGAGGGTTACGAATTGCAAGTGGGACAACCGCATGTAATCATTAAAAAAATTGGGGGAAAAGATTACGAACCGGTCGAACAACTAACCATCAACCTTCCCGAAGAATATTCCGGAAAAATCATCGATATTGTAACGCGTCGGAAAGGCGAATTGATTTCCATGGAAAATAAAGGCGACCGCATGCACATGGAATTTACCATTCCTTCACGAGGAATTATTGGCCTAAACAACATCGTACTCACCCTTTCGTCGGGTGAAGCTATCATGGCTCACCGCTTTCTGGAATTCCAACCCTGGAAAGGGCCTATCGAAAAACGTCAAAACGGATCGATTATTGCCGGCGAGTCGGGCAATGCGTATGCATATGCGTTGGATAAACTGCAAGACAGGGGACGCTTTTTCATTGAACCGCAAACCGAAGTTTATGCAGGACAAGTGGTGGGCGAACATAATAAAGAGGGTGACTTGGTGGTTAACGTAACCAAATCGAAAAAACTCACCAATATGCGCGCTGCCGGAAGCGACGATAAAATCCAACTCGCACCACCGGTGGTTTTCAGCCTCGAGGAGGCATTGGAATATATAAAGGAAGATGAATACGTGGAAGTAACACCTAAAGCAATGCGTATCCGGAAAATCGTTCTTGACGAAACAGAACGAAAACGACTGGCGAAAAAATCGTAATGAGAGAAGTTGCAAAAAATTGCCGCACCAACGATGTGCGGAATAGTTCTTTCAAAGGAGAGGACTTTTCTTGATGAGATTGATGAATTCTTCTCGCGTTTTTTGCTGATTGAAAACCCCTGTAAAATCGGAAGTAGTGGTAATGGAGTTTTGTTTTTCTACTCCCCGCATCTGCATGCACATGTGCTTCGCTTCGATTACTACCATTACTCCCAGCGGATTCAGGGTGTTGTGAATGCACTCTTTGATTTGGGTGGTTAGCCGTTCTTGTACCTGCAACCTGCGAGCATACACTTCTACAACACGAACAATTTTACTCAACCCCGTAACGTACCCGTTGGGGATATAGGCCACATGGGCTTTGCCGAAAAAGGGAAGCAAATGGTGCTCGCATAACGAAAACAAATCGATATCTTTGACTATGACCATCTGACGGTATTTTTCTTTAAAGAGAGCGCCGCGCAAAATTTCTTCGGGATCTTCGGCATATCCTTTGGTCAAATATTGCAAGGCTTCGGCTACACGTTCGGGGGTCTTTAGTAAACCTTCACGATTTACGTCTTCACCCAATAACGAAATCACATTTTTTACGTGATCCGCAATAAGATACATTTTATCTTTCTTTTCTATAGTTTCAATAATAGGCATGATGTTTTGATTAGTTTGATTGCGATTAATAATCAGCGGATTGGTCAATCGGTACTTTAATTTCGTCAGGCACAATGTACATTTCTTTCCCAAACGAAGGAAAAGCCTGGCGCATTTCGTTCAATACTTCTTCCGCTTCCTCTCGGGTCTTAAAATTGCCCACGCGCAGACGCCAAAAAGGAGACTCAAAGATGATCACCGTTTCCAACTCCGGAAATGCCTGATTAATCAGGGCTTGTTTGCGATAGGCTTCGTTCTTAGAGGTGCGTTGATCATTGCCGGCAAAAGCCTGAATTTTATAACCACGCATTTTTACATAAGAAACACCTCCGGGCTCAGTATAAACCGGCAGTTGCGGAGTGATAGGCCGCCCCACAATTCCTTTGATAGCCTCGTCTTCATAGATGGTTACACGACCTTTACCCGGATAATAGGTATTCAGTTCGTCGATGATGCTTTTTGTTTCCTGTGCATTCATCCATGAGGTTGAAACACAACAAAAGAGCAGAAAATAAAACAACTTTTTCATCTTTGGTTCTGATGTGAAAATCATAGACAAAATTAAAGAAATACCACAGATTAGCACATTAATCTGTGGTAAAATTCCATAAAGCAGTTAAAAAGCTTCGATAATGGGCATGAATTTATCCACGCTCAACGAGGCCCCGCCAATAAGACCGCCATCTACGTCGGGATTGGCGAAAAGTTCTTTTGCATTGGACGCATTGCAACTACCACCGTACAAAATAGACAGATTTTCAGCTGTATCCTTACCGTATTTTTCGGCTACGATCTTACGGATGAAAGCATGCATCTCCTGTGCTTGCTCTGCCGTTGCCGTTTTACCGGTACCAATGGCCCAAACAGGTTCGTAAGCGAGAATCAGTTTGCCGAAATCTTCTTTCGAGAGGTTGAACAACGACTGTTCGATTTGCGATTTCACTACTTCGAAATGTTTGTCGGCTTCGCGTTCCGCCAATGCCTCTCCTATACAGAAAATGGGTGTCAGACCGTTGGCAAGTGCCAACAGTACCTTCTCTTTGAGAATTTCGGGAGTTTCATGATAATAGGTGCGGCGTTCGCTATGGCCGATAATCACATATTTAGCTCCTGTAGAAGCAATCATTTTGGCCGAAACTTCACCCGTATAAGCACCTTCGGGTTTATCGGCACAATTTTGTGCGGATACGCCAATTTTAGTTGTATCGATTGCGTTTACTACGCTCGCCAAATGAATAAACGGCGGTGCAATGATCACGTCACAGTTAACGGTTTTGT
>JAAZMQ010000148.1 GCA_012798745.1 Bacteroidales bacterium | reverse complement strand
TGTTTCTCGTAGCCAACTACATCGCCAATACGGGTAAGGCCAACCAAAACACCCGATCCGTCTTCATTGCGCAATCCGCGCTTGACATTCATTTTAGCGAACAAATCTTTATCGATGTCGGTTGTTTTTTTGATGGATTCCGACAGTCTATATATTAAATATTTGTCTTCTATAAAATTAATTCTATCTTCGATGTTCATTTCTTTTCCATCAGTTATCTTGTTATCTTGCATTCAGTGCACTTCCCGCTTTAAACCACTCGATTTGCTGAGCATTATAGGAATGTGCTGCTTCAAATACATCTTTGGTGCCATCGGGATGAAGGAGTTGAACCGTGAGGTTTTTCCCCGGTGCAAATTCCTTTAATCCGAGAATACTTATTTTATCCCTTTCCTGCACCTTATCGTAATCTTCCTTATCGACAAATGTCAGTGCCAGTACCCCTTGTTTTTTGAGATTGGTTTCGTTGATACGGGCGAATGACTTGACAATAATGGCCTTTACATTCAAATGACGAGGCTCCATAGCCGCATGTTCACGGCTTGAACCTTCGCCGTAATTTTCTTCTGCAACCACCACCGACCCGATGCCTTTCGCTTTGAATTTGCGTGCCAATACCGGTACAGGCACGTATTCCATCGTTTCGGGATCGAGAACGGAATTGGTTCGATTATTGAAAGCATTTACCGCACCGATAAACAAATTGTCGGAAATGTTGTCGAGATGACCACGAAAGCGGAGCCAGGGGCCTGCCATCGAAATATGGTCCGTAGTACATTTCCCTTTTATTTTAATGAGTAGCGGCAAATCGATGAAATCTTCCCCATCCCATGCCGGGAAAGGTTCGAGTTTTTGCAAACGTTGAGACCGGGGATCGATATGTATTTCCACACTGCCGGCATCGGGCGAAGGAGCTACATACCCCAAATTTTTCACTTCGAATCCGTGCGGAGGAATTTCGTAACCTGCGGGTTCGGCAAGTTTCACCTGCTCACCCTGCTCGTTTTCAAGTGTGTCGGTAAGCGGATTAAAACAAAGGTCGCCTGCAATGGTAAGGGCAGCCACCAGCTCGGGCGAAGCCACAAAAGCATGGGTATTGGGATTGCCGTCGTTACGTTTGGCAAAATTGCGATTAAACGACGTAACGATGGAATTGGGTCGCTCGGTTTTTTCTTCCGATCGTTTCCACTGACCGATACACGGGCCACACGCATTGGCCATGATTACGGCTCCGGCTTCCTCAAATTCACGCAAGATACCATCTCGTTCGGCCGTGTAGCGTACCTGTTCCGAACCCGGATTAATAACGAACTGCGCTTTTACTTTCAACCCTTTCTTTCGTGCATCGCAAACAACAGATGCTGCGCGCGATAAATCTTCGTAGGATGAATTGGTACACGAACCAATCAACCCGGCTTCAACTTTCTTCGGGTAGTGATTCTTTTTTACCACTTCGGCAAATTCCGACACACGATGAGCAGCGTCGGGCGTAAAAGGGCCGTTAATATAAGGTTCTAATTCGGAAAGATTGATTTCGATTACCTGATCGTAATAAACCGACGGATTCTCCATCACTTCCGGATCGGGACGCAAATATTCGCTTATGCGGCGCGCTTCATCGGCAACCTCCTTGCGACCGGTGGCCTCGAGATAGATTGCCGTTTTTTCGTCGAAGGGAAAAATAGACGTGGTTGCCCCCACTTCGGCACCCATATTGCAGATGGTTCCTCTTCCGGTAGCAGACAGCGTTTCGGCTCCTTCACCGAAATATTCGATAACCGCATTCGTAGCCCCTTTAACTGTCAACATGCCGGCCAATTTCAAGATCACATCTTTTGGAGCAGCCCAACCCGACAATCTGCCGGTGAGTTTCACGCCGATAAGCTTGGGCATCCTCAATTCCCATGGCAGGCCGGCCATCACGTCAACCGCATCGGCACCACCCACGCCAATAGCAACCATTCCCAATCCACCTGCTGTGGGTGTGTGCGAATCGGTTCCCACCATCATTCCTCCGGGAAAAGCATAATTTTCGAATACAACCTGATGAATGATGCCGGCACCGGGTTCCCAAAATCCTATTCCATATTTATTGGAAACAGCACGTAAAAAATCATATACCTCTTTATTGGTTATTTTTGCCGCCTGCAAATCCTCTTCGGCATTTTTATATGCTTGAATCAGGTGATCGCAATGTACCGTTGAAGGCACGGCAACCCTTTCGCGACCGGAATTCATCAGCTGCAAGAGTGCCATTTGTGCTGTGGCATCCTGCATGGCCACTCTATCGGGTGAAAAATAAACATAATCGACACCCCTTTTATAATCTTTTATCGGCATATCGTCTGCCAGATGTGAAAACAAAATCTTCTCTGTAAGTGTCAACGGACGTTTTAACTCGCTTCTAACTTGCTGTATTTTGTGAGGAAGACCCGAATAGACTTTTCGGATCATTTCTAAATCGAAAACCATACTACTGAATTGATATTTATTTTTAATTACAATCCCTCAATCGGACTTTTTAACGACTAAAAGAAAAATGCTTAATAAGTAACTGAATAACCCTCAGGTGTATATAATTCACCAAAACAAAGGTATTTATTTTCTAGAAAAAATAAGAAGTTTTCCACATAAAATAGTGAATCATTCGAAGATTTTAATAATATTTTGTACTTTCGCCATTGAATTTTACATCATAAAAATAAAGCAAAGAAAAAAGATTCGCTTGTTTTTCTTTATAGATCAATTATTTAATAACATAAAAAATGGAATTTGAAGAAGAAAAAATTAAAGGATTACCGGAGAACGCCATGCGCGAATTGAAACCGGGCGAAACGTATGAACCTCTACTCTCGCCGGACAAAGTCTATCCCGAAGTAAATGCTCGTTCCGTGTCGCTGGGTGTATTGATGGCTATTCTTTTTTCGGCTGCTGCAGCCTATTTGGGATTGAAAGTAGGACAAGTATTTGAAGCTGCCATTCCCATTGCTATTATTGCTGTGGGACTATCAAGTGCATCAAAACGAAAAAATGCATTGGGCGAAAACGTAATTATTCAATCTATTGGTGCCAGTTCGGGCGTAATTGTTGCCGGCGCCATTTTCACCCTCCCTGCACTTTATATTCTGCAGGTAAAATATCCTGAAATCTCGGTCAATTTCATGCAGGTATTCATGAGTTCCTTGCTGGGAGGTATACTCGGCATCCTTTTTCTGATTCCTTTTCGAAAATATTTTGTATCCGATATGCACGGCAAATATCCGTTTCCCGAAGCCACAGCTACCACACAAGTACTGGTGTCGGGAGAGAAAGGCGGAAACCAGGCAAAACCTCTGATAATGGCCGGACTGATCGGCGGCATTTACGATTTCATTGTTTCTACTTTCGGCGGATGGGCCGAAGTTTTTACCTCACGGGTTACCACTGCCGGTGCCGCTCTTGCCGAACGTGCAAAAGTAGTATTCAAGCTCAATGTTGGTGCTGCTGTATTGGGGTTGGGATACATCGTTGGATTAAAATATGCCGCCATCATTACCATCGGTTCGGCAATGGTATGGTTTGTGATTGTGCCGCTTCTTCCATTGGCGAGCGACGCCCTGGCAACCACATTGAACCCCGCTTTTGCAGGATCTATTGCAGCTCTTCCCCCGGAAGAAATCTTTTCGACATTTGCACGCCACATCGGCATCGGCGGCATCGCGATGGCCGGCATCATCGGCATCATCAATTCATGGGGCATCATTAAGGAAGCAGTAGGACTTGCAGCCAACGAAATAAAAGGCAAAGGCATAAAAACAGACGAAAAGGTAAAACGCACCGACCTCGACATTCCGATGAAAATCATTTCAATAGGGACGATTATTGCATTGATTGTCACTTTTGCTTTCTTTTATTTCGGCGTTGTGCACAACCTGCTTCATGCCGTCATAGCCATTCTTGTTGTTGCCATCATCGCTTTTCTTTTTACCACTGTTGCTGCAAATGCAATTGCGATAGTCGGTACCAATCCTGTATCGGGCATGACCCTGATGACGCTGATTCTGGCTTCGGTTATTCTTGTAGCCGTGGGACTGAAAGGTACATCGGGAATGGTAGCAGCAATGGTTATCGGGGGTGTGGTTTGTACAGCATTGTCTATGGCCGGCGGTTTCATTACCGATTTAAAAATCGGTTACTGGATCGGTTCCACACCCAAGAAGCAGGAAACCTGGAAGTTTCTCGGCACATTGGTATCGGCTGCCACTGTGGGAGGAGTAATCATGATTTTAAATAAAACCTACGGTTTTACCGGCGAAGGAGCACTGGTTGCTCCGCAGGCAAACGCAATGGCGGCCGTTATCGATCCGTTGATGTCGGGAACAGGAGCCCCGTGGATTCTTTACGGCATCGGCGCATTAATTGCCATTATCCTAACGATATTTAAGATACCGGCACTGGCATTTGCCTTAGGCATGTTCATTCCTTTCGAGCTGAATATCCCCTTGCTGATTGGCGGCTTCATCAGCTGGTATGTTTCTTCACGCAGCAAAAATCAAGCACTCAATACAGCACGAAAAGAAAAAGGCACATTGCTGGCATCGGGATTTATTGCCGGAGGAGCATTAATGGGCGTAGTGAGTGCAGCCATCAAATTTGCCGGTGCAGATCTACGAAACGATGCATGGGCCGAAAGTGCCGGTGCCCAATGGTTGGGCTTGGGCATGTATATCCTCTTGTGCGGCTATCTGGTGTGGGCTTCCATGCGAATTTCGGATCAACCCCAATCACCGGCTGAAAAACGGAAGTAAACCGCATTGAAACAATTCAACAAAAAATTAAATGATTAAGCACATCCATAAAATTCTCATGATATGAAAAAAGCATCCTTATCTATTTTATTATTCCTCTCCATCCTCGTGGGCTGTACACAAAAGAAACAGTCGATCGCGGAAGAAACCGATTATACGCAGTATGTAGATCCGTTTATCGGAACAGCATACACCGGCCACACTTTTCCCGGGGCAACTTATCCGCTGGGCATGATTCAGTCAGGTCCCGAAACCGGCAACTTCTCATGGGAATACTGCGCCGGATACGTCTATGGCGATTCGCTTATCAACGGATTTTCGCAAACCCGATTAAACGGTACAGGCTGTATCGATCTCGGTGATTTGCTTATCCAACCTTTTTCCGGAGATAAACGCGAAGATTTGCGAAGCAAGTACGATCTAGTAAGCGAGGACGCCTCGCCGGGATATTATACGGTAAAATTGACCGACAACGACGTGCATGTAGAGATTACTGCCGCTCCGCACGTGGCTTTTCATAAATATACGTTTGGCAAAGATAAAGCTGCCAACGTATTGACCGACTTTCAAAGCGGATTGGTATGGACAGAAGACAGAATACATACTCATGTGCTCGAAAATGAAGTAAAATTCGAGAACGATAAAACCATTTCGGGTTACACTCGCCGTAAAGAATGGGTTGATCGTGTGTATTACTTCGTGATTAAATTCGATAAACCTATCATCGCAAAAGAGGAACTCCCCAAACACGACCCGCGCGAAAAAGCTCCGCGTTATATTCTCACTTTCGATATGCAAAACGATACAACGCTCAACATGAAGATTGCCTTGTCTTCGGCAAGTGTGGAAGGTGCAAAAGCAAACTTGAAAGCTGAAGTTCCGGGGTGGGATTTTGACGCCGTTCGGCAAAATGCAGAAAGCGAATGGAACAAATACCTCTCCCGTATTCAAATGGAAGGAACGGATGCGCAAAAAAATAATTTCTATACCGCAATTTATCATTTGTTTATTCAACCCAACAACATTGCCGACGTGGACGGTAAATACATAGGTCCCCGAAGGGAAGTATCGCAATCGTCGGGCGGGAAATATTATTCAACCTGGTCGCAGTGGGATATTTTCCGTGCAGCTTATCCGCTGTACACCCTCATCAGTCCGGAGCTGATCCCCGACTTTGTCAATTCCATGCTCGATTACAGCGAGCAACAGTGGCATCTGCCCATCTGGGCATTATGGGGACAAGAAACCTACACCATGATTGCCAATCATTCGGTTCCGATGATTGTTGATGCTTATTTGAAAGGATTCGAAGGATTTGATCCCGAACGTGCGTATAACGAAGTAAAAAAATCGCTTATGCTGAATCACCCGAAATCTGACTGGACGATTTATGACAAATACGGTTATTATCCTTTCGATTTGGTGAGAGTGGAATCGGTTTCGCGTACACTGGAATCGGGATTCGATGATTATTGTGCCGGTTTAATGGCCGAAAAACTCGGAAAGGAAAAAGATACCAAACATTTTCAAAAACGTGCCGAATACTATAAGAATCTGTTTGACACCACCACAAACTATATGCGGGGTCGCGACAGCAAAGGCAACTGGCGCACGCCTTTTGACCCGTTTGAATTGGCACACGGCGATTCGAGTGTGGGTGGCGATTATACCGAAGGAAATGCCGCACAATATACCTGGCATGTGCTTCAGGATATTCCCGGACTGCTGACATTGATGGGCGATGACAAGAAAGCCGCAGAACGGTTAGATTCGTTGTTTTTTACCACAGCAAAATCGAAAAATACGCTTTCCGACGTAACCGGACTGATAGGACAATATGCTCATGGCAACGAACCCAGCCATCATATTGCTTATCTTTATACCTATTTAGGTCAATCGTACAAAACACAGGAACTGGTTCGTCAAATTTGTACCGATTTTTACAAGAATCTGCCCGACGGATTGATCGGTAACGACGATTGCGGACAAATGTCGGCTTGGTATATCCTTTCATCGCTTGGATTTTATCCGGTAAATCCGGTCAACGGAGAGTTTGTGATCGGCGCACCGCAGATTCCGGCAGCTAAAATCAATGTCGGTAACGGAAAAGTGTTTTCTATGGAAGCTAAAAATATTTCCGAGGATAATAAGTATGTAGAAAAAATCGAGCTAAACGGCAAACCCTACGAGAAGCAAACCATCAGTTACAAAGACATTATGGATGGAGCTACGGTGGTGTTTTATATGACCGATCAGCCTCAAAAGTAAAACAATGTGATTTCAGCAACATTCCTCCATCTCGCAATTCTCACCCGGCATTTCGAACTCGATGGTGGAATGTTGCACTTTCATTGCCTGCATTTTTTCGCGAATCTTATTTTTCAACCGTTGTAATTCGTCCATCGACAACGCACGTTTCAATACCACATGCACCGTCATCACATTGTATTCGCCGTCTGCCGACCAAATATGCAAATCGTGCACGCTGTCCACAT
>JAAZMQ010000147.1 GCA_012798745.1 Bacteroidales bacterium | reverse complement strand
TCTTCTTCTTTAATTTCCTCAAAATGTTGCTGATATTTTTTATTTATTTTTGTTGATGCCTCTTTGAAACGCAGCCAAATTTTTTCTCTATCTTTTCTGGCAACAGGTCCTATTTCGCGCCATTGTTGATGCAGACTCTGTAATTGATGAAATGCCGATACCACGTCGGGCTCTTCATCCAGCCGTTCGGCAGCTTCGCACAATTCGATTTTTAACTCATAATTCTTTTTAAAATCATACTTGCGAAACTCGTTGTTTATGCGTACCAGATCATAAAATTTCTCTACATACAACTGATAGGTTCTCCACAACTCATTGGCTTTCGCCTGTGGAATGAGTTGAATATCCTTCCATTGCTGTTGTAGTTCTTTAAATTCGCGATAGATTTTATTGAAATCTTCCTGACCTTGATCTTCAATCAATTCCTTTATCCGGTCAATAATAGCCAGTTTTTTGGCCAGATTTCTTTCTTTCTCGGCTTCTTCCTGAGCCCTTAACTGTAACCGTTTTTCTTTTATTTTTTGGAGAAGAGATCTGCCCTCGGTATACAATTCCGATTCCTGAGCAACAAAATCAATTTCCTCTCCCCCCTCTTCGATGAATTTACTTTTTTGCTTCTCTACTTCGTTGCGTAGTGAACGATAAAACTGAGCTTTCACTGCATCCACCTCTTTGCGCTGAGGTTTTTCGGATGCAGCCAATTCGCGAAGCCTTACAATAATCTCTTCAATAGAAAGCAGTGCTGTTGTTTCATCGCCCAATTCTTCTATTTGTTCATCTTCTTCGTCTTTATCCTCATCCTCCGGTTCCTCTTCCTCTTCTACCATTTCAAATTCGTAATCTATTTCTATTGGAATATTTTCATCAAATTCCTCGTCTTGAGATTCCTCTTCATTGTTAACTTCGCTGTTAACCTCAACATTTTCGGTAGATTTTTCTTCTGCTAAAGGAATATTTCCATGTTGCAAATCCGATTCCGGAAGAACAGATTCTTTTTTTTCCTGTTTTTCTTCAGTTTCAGAAATTTCGGTCATTTTATCCGAAACCTTTTCTTCCGAATTCTTCGGTAAAAGAGCTTTGGGAGTAAAGCTTTCATCATTAACGGTTAATTTTCCGTTACCAAGATTATTGTTCGTATTCATCAGTTTTAATCTTTCTTTTTTATTTCAATTTAATCTATTGAAATCCTACTTTTCACAAGGCATCCAACATATCTACATTGGATTTACAATCTTTTATACAAAATAACACATTATTTTTCGTATTTCATCGTTTTTGCGGAATTTTATTTCATTCAAAATTTCAAAAAAGAATAATCATTGTTTTTTATTCTTACAATGAGTATCGACATAGGAATTTGCAAAACAAAAAAATATTCTCAATTGCACAATTTAATGATTTCATAAACACATATCCCCGTTTCTCTTACTTTTCTCTAAAAAACAAATTAATAGGAGTACCGGTTAAATTCCAGTTTTTCCTCATTTGATTTTCAATAAATCGTTTATAAGGTTCTTTAACCCATTGAGGGAGATTACAAAAAAGCACAAACGAGGGTATTTGCGTGTTTGGCAACTGAGTAATATACTTAATTTTTATGTGTTTTCCTTTGTTCGCCGGAGGAGGAGTCTTTTCAATAATCGGCAGCAACACCTCATTGAGTTTTGGAGTGGGGATTTTTTGCTTTCTATTCCGATACACCTCATTAGCTGCCTCCATTACTTTCAACAAACGCTGCCTATTGAGTGCCGAACCAAAAATAATAGGAAAATCGGTAAAAGGAGCCAACCTTTGCCGAATAGCATTTTCATATTCCTTAATTAGCTTACTGTCTTTCTCTTCTATCAAATCCCATTTGTTTACAAAAACAACCAGTCCTTTTTTGTTTTTTTGAATGAGAGAAACAATATTCAAGTCCTGACTCTCAATTCCCCGTTCGGCATCGACCATGAGGATGCACACGTCTGCATTTTCAATGACGCGAATCGAACGAATCACCGAAAAATATTCGGGCCCTTCATGCACCTTTGCCTTTTTGCGAATACCGGCTGTATCAATGAGGTAAAAATCCATACCAAATTTATTGTAACGTGTATAAATTGAATCGCGCGTTGTACCGGCAATATCGGTCACAATGTTTCGTTCTTCGCCGAGCAGGGCATTCACTAAAGATGATTTTCCGACATTCGGTCGGCCAACTACAGCAAACTTGGGAATATCCGTCAAATCTTCCTCTTCTTCGTCCTCTTCGAATAACGTAAAAATATGATCCAATAAGTCGCCTGTTCCGGAACCATTGATAGCCGAAACGCTGAAGGGATCTCCAAGTCCTAGAGCATAAAATTCAGACGATTGATAACCTAGTTCAAAATTATCGGCTTTGTTTGAAACTACTACCACAGGTTTGTCCGAACGCCTCAGCGTGTTGGCAATATCCGCATCCCGATCGGTTACACCACTTCTCACATCTACAACAAAAAGAACGACATCGGCTTCTTCAATAGCCACCTGAACTTGTTTATTGATCTCATCCTCGAGGACATCATCGGAATTCACTATCCACCCCCCGGTATCTACCAACGAAAACTCCCGACCATTCCACAAAACTTTTCCGTATTGACGATCACGTGTAGTGCCGGGAATATCGGTCACAATGGCCTGTCGACTTTCTGTCAACCGGTTAAATAACGTCGATTTTCCGACATTGGGACGCCCTACAATAGCAACTAACTTTTTCATACTTCTTTATTCTCCACAAAGAATGCGTTATCTACGAAAAGCCCATCAATCCAATTTATAACCTAATCTCTTCAGCATTCTATCATCGTTTTTCCAATCTTTTTCAACTTTTACGAAAAGCTGTAAGTAAACTTTCTTCCCAAAAAAAAGTTCAATATCTTTTCGCGCCATCGTACCCAACTTTTTTAAAGCTTCGCCCTTATGTCCAATCACAATACCTTTTTGTGATTCGCGTTCAACCCATATCACGGCACGGATGCGAATGATATCTTCCTCTTCCTTGAATTTCTCCACTATTACTTCTAACGAATAAGGAATTTCTTTCCGATACAGCAGCAAAGCCTTCTCACGAATAATTTCCGATACAAAAAAACGTGTGGGTTTATCCGTTAACGCATCTTTTTCGAAATACGGAGGCGATTCGGGCAACAACTCCACAACTCGTTTTTTAATTTGCTCTATTCCAAAATTGTTCAGTGCCGAAATCGGATAAATTTCGGCTTTAGGCAACAATTCATGCCATTGATCCACCTGTTTTTCCAATTCTGCTTGATTGGTAAGGTCTATCTTATTAATAAGCAACAATACAGGAATATCCATTTGTCGTACTCGCTGCAGGAAGTCGTCATTTTTGTCAATCGTCTCCACCACATCGGTAACATATAACAACACATCTGCATCATCTAAAGCCGAAAGCGAAAAAGCCAACATTTGCTCTTGAAGTTTATAGTTTGGGTGAAGCACACCCGGCGTATCGGAATAAACAACCTGATATTCGGACGTGTTGACAATACCAATGATACGATGTCGTGTAGTTTGTGCTTTCGAAGTAATGATGGAAAGCTTTTCACCTACCAATAGATTCATAAGTGTGGATTTACCCACATTAGGATTCCCGACAATATTA
>JAAZMQ010000146.1 GCA_012798745.1 Bacteroidales bacterium | reverse complement strand
TGCTCCAGGGATGACATTCTGAACGTTGGTTTTCTTCTCCCCATTCAAGCGGCACCTCGGCAAAAGTGGTCATTCCTCGTTCTTTCATCAGTTGCCATTCCGTCAGTTCAGAAAGAAAATGATCCTGAAAACCTGTTTTGTTCATTGCTTCAAAAAGATAAAGGTGCAAAAACAAATCTACCTGTCCGAACCAATCTTTGGGTTCGAGTAATCTCTCCATCAACAAACGTGCTTCGTTGCCTGTAACCGCGTCGGCTAAAATAGCCATCAGATTGGTTATCTGACTTACCTTAAAATGTTGAGGAGATTCAATATAAAATCCATCTTTATTCTTGCACAGTCGATTAACGGAATTACAAATGTGATCTGCACGCCTACGACACCAATCGGCTTTCTCCCGTTTTCCCATGAATTCAAAAATGGCAGCCGCATGACGCAGCGTATAAGCATAATGCAAGGTATAGAGTGTATTATTCCCTTCATAAATCGATGGAGGTTCTCCGTTTTGGTAGTGCCTCGGCCAAGCCAGTGCTCCCCACCATTCCATTTTCCCCATCAGCCCGTTCGGCTGCATTTTCTGTTCAAACCAATACAACACATTCTGAATACCCAACTCAAACTGTGAAATAAATGCTTTATCATCTCTCCACATCATGTAATCATATATCTGATCAATCCAAATGAGTGAATAAGAGGGGATAACAAGATAAAAAGCATTTGGATAACAGGCTAAAGTCAGTCCTTCGGGAATGCGCGACTGATCAAATTGCTGCAATGCATTTCGAGTGAGACGGTCATCACCTGATAAAGTAAAGAGCACCAAATTATGTACCCGCGAATCCCCCACATATTGTAACTGTTCATAATAAGCATCCGACATCAAATAGTCTTGGGCACATAGTGAAACCGTTCGCCACCCGGCATCCATAATCCAGTCGGTCAACTCACTTCCCGTGCTGAATTCCGCTTTCAAATCCAGCGGTGCACGACATTCCACATGATAATAATTATCAAGAGTTAATGCTTCATCTTTGGTTTCAATATCAAGCTGAATGTATCTGAATGTGCGGATATAGGTTGGTTTAAACAACCGGTTTTCCCCGCCGTCCGGAATAAAAACATCCTTAATACCCACCATATATTTTCCTTCTATTTCATTTCTGTTTCCTTTGGGCGCTTTATTTTTAACAATCAGATTTTCGGCATACATAGCCTGAATTTTCGCATTTTTCCCGCCACTGACCAGCATTTCGGGGTAGCCCATGGTAAGTTCTTCATTGTCGATAAGGATACTTACCTTGCTGTTAGGTTTAATAACGAGCGGTTTTGTGCTAAGGATAAACCCTTCGTCTTTTTCAATGCCTGACACCCTCCTAATTTTTTGAAAAGGAATGCGTCTTTCTTTTAAAATTGGTGCTCTTCGAGGAACCAACAGCTTTCCGCCGGAATAAAGAATTCCCCCTGCATGTTGAGTCCCGCGCCCTCCGGCAACGTCAGCCCATCTGGCAGGCAACCATGCTGAATCATCGTAATCCGCAGTTTCCCATCCCCATGGATATTGATTCCCTATTATACTGTCTGTTGGATTTCCGATATATAACCCAAAATCAATGGTGCTGCGGTCAAATATCCAGTCAACGATTTTTGGATAAACTGCCCTGTTGTGCAAACATTTCCAACTGTCTGCTAGGGTATTCACAATATTTTCAGTTTCGGAATTTCCCTGAAGGATAAAAGAGACCATTTGGGAAAAGTAAGAAAAAGAACGGTTGGGCCCCCAATTGACCACTTCTGCTGCGACCACATTTTTCCCCTCTTGAAGATACTTGGCAATATCCACCGATTCATAAAACCAGTGCGACAAATCG
>JAAZMQ010000361.1 GCA_012798745.1 Bacteroidales bacterium | reverse complement strand
GAAGATATTACGAAAATGGAAAATGGATCGAAACCGAGCCTCACGAAATTCATAAACCACTGACTTATCCTGAGATTGGTCCAAAAGAATCGTATGTGATTTATCATGAGGAACTCGAATCGTTGGTGAAAAATTTTCCGTCCATACGGCGTGCACGTTTTTGGATGACTTTTAGTGACGAATACCTCACTCACCTGCGAGTAATTCAAAATATTGGGATGGCACGCATCGACGAAGTGGAATTTAACGGTCAGAAAATCGTTCCTATTCAGTTTTTGAAAGCCGTTCTTCCCAACCCCGGCGAACTGGGCGAAAATTATACCGGTCAGACATCCATCGGATGCCGAATCCGCGGAATAAAAGACGGCAAAGAACGCACCTATTATATCTACAACAATTGCAGCCATGAAGCGGCATATCGTGAAACCGGAGCACAAGGGGTAAGTTATACGACAGGCGTACCGGCAACCATTGGTGCCATGCTATTCCTGCAAGGCATCTGGAAAAAACCGGGCGTTTTCAATGTAGAAGAATTTGATCCCGATCCTTTTATGGAACAACTCAACAAACAGGGACTCCCTTGGAACGAACTCTTCGATATCGATTTGGAAGTGTAAAATGAAATACAAAGAGAGACAGTCGCAATTCGCGATATCTCTCTTGTGATTTACCTCAGACAAATTCAATCAGAAGCATGTATAGCCGGTCCATGAAAAAATTGACGTTGGGCACCCTGTGTTGTTGTCTTCGATAATAATTGTCGCATTATTTACTCCGGGCTTGGTCTCTTTTTCCTTAATAGGCGTACTCAACCGATTTGTTAAGCTGATAGTGGTGGCTGCATCGGCATCACCTGCTCCATCGGTACAATCTACCAAATCCAGAACGGTCCCGGTTCCTTTTACCAACGCATTGGCAATGTCGGCAGCAGCACCCCTGCGTATTTTGATTACATCCTGCATAATGGCGTTGGTATTTTCACTCGGAGCCAATTTCAAATCAATCGTCATGTTGGTAATGGCAAAATCGGATTGGTTCACATCGTCAGGCGTTTTGCCATCGAGATTACCATCGGCCTCCACGCCTCGCGGATCGCTTTCGGTACTGGTATACCCTGTTTCCCAGATGCCGTAACAATTATCAATCGTCCCGGAATAACCCTGCGTCATATCAAACATGTCGTCATCCGAATTGACAACCAACAAATTCTTTACATCAACCGCACCGCCAAAAAATTCGATTCCGTCGTCGGCACTTTCAAGAATATAAATATTCTCGATTTTCGTTCCACTACCCACGCCGTTCAATGTAAGACCATTGTGTTCTATATCTGCACTTGAACGAGCACCGCAATAGGCCAACTTTACATATGTCAGTTCGCCGGAACTGTCGGAATCATTATCGCCCCCATAAAGATAGGCAGGGTTTATTTCGGTTGTTCCTGTGGCAGTCTGACCGGAAACACCGGAAATTTTGGCTCTCCCGTTAATGACTAATCCACCCCAATAGCCGGCGCCGGCATCAGGAACATCTGCCGTCATTACGACAGGTTTTTCGGCTGTTCCTTTTGCAAAGATTTTTCCGCCTTGCAATACCAAAATATAATTGCTAAAGCCCTTTTGAGACTTGATGACAGTTCCCGCAGGAATATTCAGTACGCCACCTTCTTCGACTATCAAAGTACCGGTCAACTTGTATTCGATGGATGGATCCAAGGTGCGCACGCCTGTGATGGATCCCGATAATTCATTATTTACTTCAGGATCGGTATCCAATTCTTCGCTATCGCTGCCACATGATGCCAAGCCTACCGGCGCCGCCAATGCGGCAAAAATCATAATGTGTAAAAAAAATCTTTTCATCTTAAATAAAATTTTAATTAATGAAACAATAAACAATTTACATTCAATCGTTTGAGTAATATTATTCTAAAAATCGCACGTCACTCCCAAACTTATGTCAACACCTTTTTTATATTCGCTTAGGACCACATTGTCTCCGCCGTTGTTTCCTCGACGTGTTAATCTATAAGTGGGATTCAATATGTTTGTAGCTTTAAATTTGATAGCGAAATTCCGATTGAATTTGGCCAAAGAAACGAAATTCAACGTTGGAATTCCCTGTTCGACAATATCCTGAAAACCCGTGGTTCCGATAGTATATATTCTGTCACTGAAATAGCTGCATACCAATGAATTGGTCAACGACTTGTTGCGATAAGCATACGTATGGGAAATAGCTGCATTCAAAAGGAAAGGAGCCGCACCCTCAAGTTTGGAATCCTTTTCGGGTGTATTTTCCACATTCGTCACCTTCAGATGGGAATAAATATATGAAGCATTAAGTCCAACCGATAATCGATTGGTTCTTTCTACTGCGGTACTTACTCGATTAATTAAATTTTTTCTCAGTTCCATTTCGATACCGCCAACCGTTGCATAATCGCTTATATTTTTATAGGTAAGATAACCGGCTGCATTATTGGCTTCTATACGCAGAATCGGATTTTTTATGTATTTGTAAAATCCCGCAAAGGTGATCACTTCGGATGGACCGATATAGTAGTCCCACTTAAGATCGATATGGTAATTGTCCGATGGTTTTAAATCGGGATTACCCTGACTCTTAAAGTTGATGCCAATATATTTGTAAGGCGATATTTCTTTAGATTGCGGCAAAGTATAGGTTTTGCCAACTCCCAAACGAAGAATTTGTTTATCGTTAAAATCGTATCTCAGGTTCAACATCGGCAGGAGATAAGATTTATCTATTTTTGCTTGACCTCGTGTTCCGCCTCGATCGACATCGTAATTTACCACGAGATAAACATCATCGAATCTCAGCCCAAAACTCCCCATGAAGTGCGGTGAAAACCAATAGGTTAGTTCAGTATAAGCAGCATGAATATTCTTCGTAACATCATATCGATCGACATTCCTATCCAGATTGAACAATCCGTCGCTAAAATTTTGTTGGTTGTACAAATCATCCAGCCTCAAATTATCCAACGTAACGGTTTCGCTGCCGACAGCAGTCATGTCGTATTCGACGGCTTCGAAAGCATCTCCAAAAAACCGCCCGCTATAACCTACTTCCAAACCGGAGACATCTTCCGAAAACTTCGCAGGGAAATTATACTTCAACCCGGCTTTTACATTTATATCGTCTTCTGTCAAGGTTGAGAAATATCGCTGCTGATTACCTGTTCCGGCCAATAACTCGTAAGTTGTTTCGGTTTTTCGATACAAATGATTCAACCGTCTGTCGGGTTCAACTCCTTTAATGTTATTGTATGACACGCCGGCATCAAGCACAAAGGCATCAGAAAACATGCTATTTACAATGAACTGATTAGTAATGAGCAGATTGTCATTCGTTTGCTGTCTCCGAAGATATCCTTGAGAATCGTATACGCTTCCCGATTGGAATTTATCGGTATGCACGCCTGTATATTCACCCACATACTGATCATTATTGTGAATCAGCATGAAGTTATAAGCCAATCGATGCTTTTTGGCGAGCTCAAGATTCGCATTGGCAAGCACAAGCTGATTGGTGTTTTGCGACGATTTAGTACCTGCCATATCTTGATAGACGACACCCGTAGATGTGGTATTTCTCACCGTTTCATTTGTATAGGAATAATCCGAGCAATGAACAGCCGTCACAAAAAATGAAAACGGGTAGCGTTTGTTCCCAATCAAGAATCGCTTACCGCCGGAAAAACCGTAGCTGTGATTCAGCGGCACACTCACCGACGAAGGATCGAGACTATTCGAAAAGTCGTAAACCTGTAAATTTGGCGAGGGTCGTTTTTTATTGGATATCCCCGCATAATTCACACCATGTTGTTTCAACAAATCGGATCCGATGGTTTTTGTGTTAACCCCTCCGGAAACATCCAAAGCAAATGAAGCATCGATAACCTGCTCTTTGGTCGATATATCGATAATTGCACCTCCCACATCTCCATAACTGCTTCCTCTAAACACCTTGCCAACTTCGATGTTTTGAATGACATCTTTACCGAAAAAAGCGAGTGAAATATTTTTATATTCGGGGTCTTCCGATGGGACAGGAAAACCGTTGAGTGTAGTAACATTGTAGCGATCGCCCAAACCACGTACAAAAACATTCTTTACCCCCTCCTGTTTAGATATTCCGGATAGGGTGGCTACTGCTGCTTCTGCGTTTCCCAAACCCTTCCTCGAGAGTTCCTTTGCGCCTACGGATTGAGTGGCGACCAGCGCCTTTCTTTGTTCCAACAATAAGATATTCTCGCTTTCGCGGTTGACCTTTGCTACCACTTCCACTTCATTCAGAGCATATTCGTTGGGGAACAATGCAAAGTCGACAATCGTTTCCCGGTTTTGTTTAATAATTACATCGGATTTGATTTGGGAACGGTATGCTACATACGATGCCTTAAGTCGCACCCTCCCTACACCTACATTATGAATAACGAAATTGCCATCCGGATCGGATGCTGTACCATTTGTAGTACCTTCGACAAGAATCGAAGCGCCTATCAGCGGTTCGTTGGTTTTGGAATCGACAATTCTTCCTTTTATGATTCCGGTTTGAGCAAAAATATCTGTCGCACTTACAAAACACAATAGGATGACAGCTAATTTCGATAATGTTGATTTTCTCTTAAACATTCTATCTTCTCTTTTTTTGTTGCAAAGCTCGGTTTTTATTGTTACAAACCCATTAAGAAAAAATTACATTATCGTTAAGTTTTATATAACAATCAAATATCGCGCTTATACCCTGTCTATTAATCCAACATACAACGGTTTATTAAAAATAATGAAGGTTGTAATTCAATAGATGATGCCTATTTTTGTGCATTGTTAAAAATAATACTGCACTTTGTATAAAAAACAGCCCTGTTCGTCGATACATCTTTTCCCTTTGTCCTTTTCATTTGCTCGCGACTTTTTCTCAAATTATTTTTGCTGAAAAATAAATACTAAAAAGATGGAAAGAGAAAGTAAAAACAGGATACGAAAATATATTTTGTTCTTATCCCTAACCCTCAATGCCGGAATGCTGTTTTCTCAACAAAATTCGCTTCCTCAACAATGGGATTTGCAAACATGTATCGACTATGCACTGGCAAACAACATTCAGGTAAAACAGGCAGTTGCAGGAAAAGAAAGCAGCAAGGTAGATACCAAACTGGCACGAGCAGCCTTATTACCTTCTTTATCGGCGTCGATCAATCAGAACCTGAGCAATTATCCTTTTCCAACGGATAACGCCTCATCTTCTTCGACAACAGGAAATTATGGCATAAATGCATCGTGGCAAATATTTGATGGGGGAGCCCGTACACACAACATCAAGCAAGCGAATATAAATGATGAGATCGCCCAATTGAACATCGAGGAAAGCGAAAACAACATCAAACTATCCATTATCCAAAACTATCTGCAAATTCTTTATGCCGATGAAGCAGTGAAAACATGTGAAAATGCAGTAAAGTTGAGCGCTGAGCAATTGGAGAGCAATAAGGAGAAATTACAAACCGGTACCGTAACTAAAAGCGATGTGGCACAATGGGAATCTCAACATGCATCGGACTTATACCAATTAACCAATGCCAAAGTCACATTGGAAAACTACAAGCTTCAACTCAAACAACTTTTAGAGTTGGATACACTGGAAACCATGAATATTGTCATCATCGAGCCCGAAGAAGAAGAAGTTTTAAGGTTACTTCCCGATAAAAAATTCATTTACCAAACAGCAATGAATGTGATGCCGCAAATCAAAAGCAGTAAACTGGAAACAGAGTATTCCGAATTGGGAATTGCAAAAGCCAAAGCAGGTTATCTACCCAAAATAAGCCTTCAAGCAGGAGCCACGACAGGTAACATATATAATCATTCAACATACGATTTCGGTACACAGTTGAAGAATAATTGGAACAACACGGTCGGAATTTCCGTAAACATCCCCATTTTTTCGAATCGTGAAGTGAAAAGTGCAATAGAAAAAGCGCAAATAAATGTGGAGACATCTAAACTGAATGGATTGAGCATCCAAAAAGAGTTGTATGCCAACATCGAAACGGCTTATCTGAACGCCATCAACGCACAATCGCAATATATGGCCGCCAAAGAAAAAGTAGAAAGCAGCAGGGAAAGCTATAATGTGTTGGACGAACAATTTAGGTTGGGACTTCGAAACACCATCGAATTATTAACAGAAAAAAATACGTTGATCAACGCTCAACATGAATTGCTTCAAGCAAAATACATGGCTTTGTTGAGCCGAAAAGTATTGGATTACTATCAAGGTTTAATATGAAATATGAAACACGAAACAAATACAACTCTATGAAAATCAATTTAAATAAACAGAGTAAAATCATTTTGCTGGGAGCAGGTGCAGCCCTCCTCGTGATGTTGGGAATATCATCCTGCAAAAAGAACAAAAAAACGGAAGAAAAATGGATTACTGCTACAGTAACAAAAGAGAGCATCTCGAACATTGTTACTTGCACAGGCACACTCGAACCGATTACCGAAGTTGAGGTGGGTACCCAAGTCAGTGGAAGAATTGAAACCATTTATGTAGATTATAATAGCGAAGTTAAAAAAGGAGATTTACTGGCCGAAATCGATCAAACCGTACTTTCTGCCAATCTTTCATCGGCAGAAAGTTCACTGGCATCGGCAAAAAGCCAAATGGAACTTCAAAAGAAAAACTACGAACGTTATAAAACACTGTATGAGAAGCAATTGGTCAGTACCGCTGATTTCGAATCGGTGCAATACAATTACGAAAAAGCAACGAACGACTATAACGAAAGCCTCAACAATTATCGAATAGCACATACTAACCTAAGTTATGCAAAAATCTATTCTCCCATAGATGGCGTAGTACTAAGTCGTGAAGTTGAAGAAGGACAAACAGTAGCAGCAAGTTTCTCCACTCCTACCCTTTTCATCATTGCAAACGATCTGACCAAAATGCGTGTCATTGCCGATGTAGATGAAGCCGATATAGGAAATGTGATGAAAGGGCAGCGTGTTACTTTCACGGTTGATGCTTATCCCGATCAAGAATTTCAAGGAGAAATTACCGAGGTGAGACAATCTGCCACTATCACCAACAACGTGGTAACATATGAAGTAGTAATTAATGCCCCTAACCCCGATTTGAAGTTGAAACCCGGATTGACGGCCACGGTTTCTATTTTTACACTGGAGAAAAATGAAGTATTAACCATTCCTTCTGAGGCTATTACGTTTACTCCTGAAAACGCTTCACAAACAAATATTCAAAACGAAAATAAGCGTACAGTTTGGGTAGTAAAGGAAGATACGATTATTCCAAAAGAAATTGAAATCGGAAATCAATCCGGCACACTCACAGAAGTCGTTTCCGGTCTTTCGGAAGGTGAAAAAGTGGTCATCGGATCAACTTCCGGAATTACTCCTCAACATATGGATACAACAAAGAACGCTCAAAATGACAGTCCATTCATGCCAAAACCGCCTGCAAGACGTGGAAACGGTGGTGGATCAAGATAAAAAACGAACAATGGAGAAAAGAAAAATCATCGAACTTACAAACATTAAACGTAATTTTGAAGTTGGAACCGAAATCGTTCATGCATTGAAAGGCATTTCGTTTTCCATTGAAGAGGGACAGTTTGTAACCATCATGGGAAAATCGGGTAGCGGAAAAAGTACGTTACTCAACATCTTGGGTTGCCTGGATACACCCACTTCAGGAACTTATCTGCTGGACGGTTCGTTGGTACAATCCATGAACAAAGATCAACGGGCAAGGGTGAGAAACCGCAAAATCGGATTTGTTTTCCAGAATTACAACTTGCTGCCAAATACTACGGCAATCGAAAATGTTGAGCTACCTCTAATGTATAACCCTGAAGTATCAACTTCGGAACGGCAAAAAAAAGCCATCGAAGCATTGAAGGTCGTTGAGTTGGGAGACCGACTATATCACAAAAGTAACCAAATGAGTGGTGGGCAAATGCAACGTGTAGCAATTGCCAGGGCGCTGGTAAACAATCCTGCCGTTATTCTTGCCGATGAAGCCACGGGAAACTTGGATACCAGAACATCGTACAGTATTCTCAAACTGTTTCAAGAGCTTCATAGGGAAGGCAAGACCATCATTTTTGTAACGCACAACAATGAAATTGCCTCGTTTAGCGAACGAAATATTGTGTTACGCGACGGAAAAATTATAAGTGACACCTATAACCAAACTATCCTTTCGGCAGCCGAAGCGTTGGAACGATTACCAAAAGAGGAAAATGAAGAGGAGGAAGTAATATGAATTTGTCCAATTTGTTCAGAATTGCCTGGCGTGCATTGAATAAAAATAAAATGAGGGCTTTTCTTACGATGTTGGGAATTATCATCGGGGTAGCCTCTGTGATCGCTATGCTAGCCATTGGAGAAGGGTCGAAACGAAGCATCGAAAAACAAATTTCGGAAATGGGCGCTAATATGATCATGATTATGCCGTACGATAATAAAGCCGTGGGCGGCGTACGCATGAGTGCTTCAAACGTACAAACACTTAAAATCAAGGATTGTGAAGATATCCGCAATAAGGCTCAATATGTAAAAGACGTTTCGCCTTATGTAAGCAGCAGTGGCCAATTTATCTATCAAAACAACAATTATCCTGCAAGCATTTCCGGTGTGGCTCCGTCGTATCTTGAAATTCGTCAATTAAAAATAAAATCGGGTCACATGTTTACCGATTCCGATGTGAAAAGGTATAATAAGGTATGTGTTATCGGTAAAACCATTGCAGACAATTTGTTTACTAAAGGCGAAAACCCTGTAGGGAAAATCATTCGTTTCAATTCCATACCTTTTCAGGTCATTGGCGTATTGGAAAGCAAAGGTTACAACTCGATGGGAATGGATCAGGATGAAATTGTGCTGGCTCCTTATACTGCCGTACAAAAACGCATTCTGGCCATTGATTATTTGCATGGTATTTTCTGCTCTGCCGAAAGTGAGGATTTGGCACCAAAAGCGGTGGAAAGCATCACTCAAATATTAGCTAACAACCACAATATCGGCAATCCGGACGATTACGATTTCGAAATCCGTTCTCAGAAAGAATTAAGTGAGATGCTGACATCCACATCCGATATGATGACCATCCTGTTGGCATGTGTGGCAGGCATAAGTTTGCTTGTGGGCGGTATCGGAATAATGAATATCATGTATGTTTCGGTAACTGAACGAATCAAGGAAATTGGATTGCGCATGAGCGTGGGTGCCCGAGAAAAAGACATCTTGATGCAATTTCTCATCGAATCCATTCTTATCAGCATAACGGGCGGATTGATAGGGGTAATTTTCGGGTTCTTCTCCTCCTATGGCGTAAAATTCTTTGCCGGATGGCCGGTTTTCATCGAGCCGTGGAGTGTGGCCCTTTCGTTTGTTGTGTGCTCGGCAATCGGTATCTTTTTTGGCTGGTATCCGGCCAGAAAAGCAGCGGGACTCGATCCCATCGAAGCACTCCGATACGAATAAAACTTAGCAGCGAATAAATCAAAAAAAATCCGGGAAAATGAATTCGTTTACAACAAAAATAAAAAGACAAAACACAATTTCTACAGAACACAAAGATAATGTGTTTGTTCATATCCTGGGTTGGTGCTTTGTTTTCGGTTTGCCTGCCTATTTTGCACATCGGGGCGGATTTTTCAATTGGCAAGATTTCTTTTCTTTCCTCCCTATACCGATTTCCTTCATGATTACCTTTTATGCCAACTATTTCTATCTCACCGAACAGCTGTTGTTTAAACGTAAAATTACCGAGTTCATCCTCATAAACATCGGATTAATTATAGGAATCGCTTTAATGTTGCATCTCTGGCATGAAATGGAGCAATCGTTAATGATCACAAAAAAATTTCCTCCCCCCGGTGAAAACAAATTACCTAAGATTGCATTCATTATCCGCGATATATCCTCACTTGCCATTGTGGCAGTATTAAGCATCGCTATCAAAATCACCATGCGTTTGTCGCAAATGCAGACAAAACAAAAAGAGATGGAAAAAGCTATGACGGAAGCCGAACTTAAAAATCTGAAGAATCAGATCAATCCTCATTTTCTGCTTAACACGCTGAATAATATTTATGCGCTCTCACAGTTTGATCCGCCAAAATCATCGTCTGCTATTCTGGAGCTGAGCGAATTGCTCCGATATGTATTGTATGACAATGATAAAACATATGTTCCTCTGCGCGAAGAAGTCGATTTTATCCGAAACTACATCGAATTGATGCAGTTAAGACTGACGGATAATGTGAAAGTTTACACAACTTTCGATATTTCAGAAAAAAGCAATACAATGGTTGCCCCTTTAATTTATATTTCGCTTATAGAAAATGCCTTTAAACATGGAGTAAGCAATGATGAACCTTCTATAATCGAATTCAACCTGTCGGAAAAAGAAAACGGTGAAATTTATTTTCTTTGCAGAAACACATGTTTCCCTAAAACCAACTCCGACAAAAGTGGAAGCGGAATCTTACGTAAACAACACACCTTTTCTAAAGTTGACTGGGAAATTTTCATCAGCAAAAGCGGCTATGAAAGAAATGGAAAATATGAATAACCAATTCGTATCGCAAAAAAACAAACCTCAAAATCGCACATCCGGCAACCTGTAATGTTAAATATTATTTATTCAACGAATTACGACTTTTTATACACCCTCTTTTTTTCTATTTTTGTGGTCGACAAAAATCCACTTCAATGGAAATACTCCCTATGAAACCCAAAAGTCT
>JAAZMQ010000014.1 GCA_012798745.1 Bacteroidales bacterium | reverse complement strand
TATCCCAATAGCACCCTCCCTGTATTCATTAACGAAAAGAATGACAAACTGTATTTTTCGCAACAAGATTCATTGCGGGGACTCGAAATTTGTTCAATGGAAAAACTGCTGGATAATTTCGGAAATCAGAAAGTACTGCCCCCACCTGTGAATGACGAGAAAGATCAGGCATATCCTTTTGTGATGACCGATGGGGTAACACTTTATTTTGCATCTACCGGGCACAATTCGCTTGGAGGTTACGACCTGTATGTGACCCGATACAATTTATCTTTGGACTCTTATCTAAACCCCAATCAATTGAACATGCCGTTTAACTCGCCATTCAACGATTACATGATGGTAATCGATGAGGAAAAAAATGTAGGGTGGTTTGCCACCGATCGCTTTCTGCCAAAAGATTCGGTTTGTGTGTACACCTTCATTCCCAATCGGCAAGTGACACTGATTGAAAGCAATGATGAACACTACCTGATTAACCGGGCACGCATTTCGTCAATCAAAGATACATGGAAACCGGATGTAGATTATACGCCACTGATCGCCCTGGCAAAAGAAGAACAACCGTTGCCCGAAGAAGAAGAAAAAGGCGATTTTGAATTTATCATCAACGATAGCCATACTTACCACAAACTATCCGATTTCAAAAGCCCGGCAGCTAGGGAACTATTTGCAAAAGCCATAAAATTGCAAGAAACGCTCAACCGTTATCAGGATGAACTATCGGCCAAAAGAGATCAATATGCGGAAAGTAATGCTGCAGAGAAAAACAAACTGGCAGCAGCTATCCTCTCTCTCGAAAAAGAAACAGAAGCCTTGTTTAAGGAAATTCAACAATTAACCTTACAAGCCCGAAACGAAGAAATAAGAAATATATCCCATTAAACCCCACTTTCTAATGACGAGAATTATACCGGAATCGGAACTGATTATCAATCCTGACGGAAGCGTGTTTCATCTTCATTTGAAACCGGAACAACTTTCCGATAAAATCGTAATGATGGGCGATCCGGATCGGGTAACCACTACGGCTTCGTTTTTCGACACCATCGAGTGCGAGGTACAGAATCGCGAATTTCGCACCATTACCGGTACATACAAAGGAAAACGGATCACCGCCCTTTCGCATGGCATCGGAACGGACAACATCGACATTGTGCTCACCGAATTAGACGCTTTGGCCAACATCGACTTCGAAACGCGAAGCGTTAAAGACAAATTCAAAGCATTAACATTGGTACGGGTAGGTACTTCAGGCGGGATGCAACCACACTGCCCCGTAGGATCGTACGTGGTGGCAGAAAAATCCATCGGATTCGACGGATTGATACATTATTATGCCGGTTCAACAGCAATTCGGGAAGAAGATTTCGAAACAGCATTTTGCAAACACGTCGACTGGCCATCTTGCCACTGTGACCCTTATGTAGTAAGTGCCAATGAAGAATTGATCGATCGAATCGGATTCGATATGATACGAGGAATAACCATTTCGGCCATCGGATTCTATGGACCCCAAGGTCGATATGTACGTCTTCCATTAGCTGATCCCCATATGAACACAAAAATCGAATCGTTCTGTTACGGTAAACATGTCGTCACCAACTACGAGATGGAAAGCTCTGCAGTTGCAGGTTTAAGTAAACTCATGGGGCACAAAGCTATGACGGTCTGCCTCATCATTGCAAACCGAATTACTCTCGACTCCAAGGCCGATTATAAAGGCTCGATGGAAGAGCTGATAAAAACCGTACTTGACAGAATATAAACAATTAAATCACAACACAAGATGAAAAAAGTTTTATTATTCTTATTCTTGGCAATCAACATGGCGGCGTGGTCACAACAAAACGCCCCTCTGCCCATTGATCCTGACGTGCGTAAAGGAACACTTGAAAATGGACTAACCTACTACATTCGTCACAACAATTTACCCGAAAACAGAGCCGATTTTTACTTGGCACAAAAAGTGGGCTCCATCCTTGAGGAAGATAATGAAGCCGGACTGGCGCATTTTCTGGAACATATGGCTTTCAACGGCACAAAAAATTTTCCGGGGAAAAGTATGCTCGATTATCTGGAAAAAAATGGAGTGAAATTCGGAACAAATGTGAATGCGTATACCTCGTTTGATGAAACCGTATATTACCTTACCAACGTTCCCATGGTTAGAGAAGGGCTGTTGGACTCGTGCCTGCTGATACTCCATGACTGGTCGAATGCCCTGCTGCTCGAAACCGAAGAAATAGAAAAAGAACGAGGCGTAATTCGTGAAGAATGGCGTACACGCGGAGGCGCACAATCGCGCATATTGGAAAAACTACTCCCTGAAATGTACAAAGAAAGCAAATATGCCGACCGACTGCCTATCGGAAAAATCGAAGTAATCGAAAATTTTAAACCCGATGAACTTCGTGCTTATTACCATAAATGGTATCGTCCCGATCTTCAGGGAATCATCGTGGTAGGGAATGTGGATGTGGATGAAGTAGAAACAAAAATTAAACGCCTTTTTTCACCAATAGAACTCGATCCGAATCGCCCCAAACGGGAATATTTTCCTGTTCCGGACAATGACGATCCCATTGTTGCCACTGCTACGGATCCCGAAGCAACGCGCAT
>JAAZMQ010000145.1 GCA_012798745.1 Bacteroidales bacterium | reverse complement strand
ACACTGAAAGATGCTAATCAGCAGGAAATAGCAAAACAAATGCTGACTACCAATGAGTTCGGTTCTGTTGCAGGGGAATTTGTTCTTCCACGTAATGTATTGTCGGGATATTTTCAGCTTGTTTGTGAAGATCAAGCGGTAGGATTCAGAGTGGAAGAGTATAAACGTCCTACTTTTGAAGTGACTTTCGATAAAATCGACCAAACTTATGTTTTCGGAGAAGAAATTACATTGAAAGGCAAAGCCGAAAGTTTTTCGGGAATAAAGATACAGCATGCGGGTGTCAATTATCGCATTATTCGTCAGCAACCTTGGTGGCGATCGTGGATCGGTTCTTCCGAATATTTTGATGGGGGTACGGTAGTTACCGATGAAAATGGTGTGTTTAAAATAAAATTCACTCCTCGTAAATCGGATGTCGATCCTATTTTGCCTGCTGTATATACTTTTTCGGTAGAAGCGGTGGTTACTGATATAAATGGTGAAAGTCAGACGGGAAATCATGACGTTGTTGTCGGCGATGTTTCCATGATATTGAACATTGAGATGCCGGAGAAATGGGAGAAGGATGAAGCTCCCCCTATTGTCTTTTCTGCCAAAAACCTCTCCGGAAATGAGATTCCGGCAGAAGGAACTTATCGGGTTTTTGCCTTGTCGGAGAACGATTCTGTTTCGCAACACGTGTTGGAAGGCGATTTTGTAACTGGTGAACAAATGGAGTTGAGAACGAAACTCTGTAAACTGCCTTCAGGAAAATATCGTATTTTACTGTCATCCAGAGACGATAAAGGGAATGAGGTAGATACGGAAAAAGAAGTGGTGTTGTTTTCTTATTTCGATAAAAAGCCTCCTATTAAAACCAATGAATGGCTGGTGGCAAAAAATACCATTTTTGGTGAAGGGAAAAATGCTGAAATTATCCTTGGTGTTTCAGCGAAGAACGTTCCTGTTTTGTATGAAATATGGCAGGGGAATGATTTGTGCAAAAGAAAGTGGGTTACATTGAGCGAAGAAAACCGAATATTTACTATTCCTTATGAATCCCGATTTAAAGATCGAGTATCGGTTCTTTTTACATACGTTAAAAATGAAAAATTCTACTCCCATCGGGTAAATTTGCAGACTGAAAAGGAAAGAAAGGAATTGGTAGTAAAATTAGCAGTCTTCCGCGATAAAGTATGCCCGGGATCACATGAAGAGTGGCGATTAACTGTGACCGATGCGGTTGGAAATCCGGCAAAGGCGGAAGTGTTGGCTTCCATGTACGATTTTTCGTTGGATAAGATTTATCCGACCGCAAATTGGGAATTGAAAATGTTCGATTGGAGTGGAGCAATAGGCAGGGTTCCGGTTATTTATCGTGATATTTCTTTCAATAACGAAATTGTCGCGCAATATTTCCCGTTTGAGGAAACAAAAATTGTTCCTTTTGTTTTCGATACCTTTAATTGGTTCGGATTCAGTTTGTTCTCGGGTAGAGGTTTTATGACCAGAGGACTGTCTGCCGACAATGAGGTATTGGCTTCCGTCCATGAAGCGGATAATAAAACAAAGTCACTAGGAGAACAGAGAAAATTGCCGGTTCTTACGGATATTCATCAGCCCCGGCGGAATTTTAACGAAACAGCATTCTTTTTTCCCCAACTGCGGACTAACGACAAAGGCGAGACGCAGTTGGCGTTTACGGTTCCTGAGAGCAATACTCGCTGGCGTTTTCGGGTACTGACTCATGATAAAAAGTTGAATGTTGGTCAAACCGAAGCATTTGTTGTATCACAGAAAGAACTGATGGTTACACCCAATATGCCTAGATTCTTTCGGCAGGGAGATAAAACCACTCTTTCCACAAAAATATCGAATCTTTCGGACTTCGATATTACGGGAGACGTGAAAATCGAATTCTTTGATCCCGTGACCAATGAGGTAATAAACAACATTGCTGTTCAACAGGGGATGCAAACGTTTTCGCTTGAAAAAGGAGCTTCTACTGCTGTGTCGTGGACGTTTGATGTGCCAGCCGATAGGGATGTTCTTGGCGTGCGTGTGATTGCTGAAAGTGAATTGTTCAGCGATAGCGAGCAACATGCCGTTGCCGTGCTTCCGAACCGTATGCTTGTAACCGAAAGCATGCGCCTAGATGTGCGGGCTAATGAAACCAAGGAATTTACTATGGATCGGTTGGCAAATCATTTTTCCGCAACTACTCGGCCTTATCGACTTACATTGGAATTTGCTTCCAATCCCGCGTGGTACGCTATACAGGCTTTGCCGGTAATGAGTAATCCCGAAAGCGATAATGCAGTGAGTTGGTT
>JAAZMQ010000144.1 GCA_012798745.1 Bacteroidales bacterium | reverse complement strand
TGAAAACAAGCCTGAGAATCATTATTCATTCATCACTTAATCTATGTATCCTATGAATTTAAAAGAACAAATCAAAATCGGTTGGCCGTTTATTGCTGCAGTCGTTATATTTATCCTGCTCGTCATCTTTTCGACATCGGGCATTTATGATGTAAGCGATATTTTTTTGGTGCAGCATACATCTTATTAGCCATAACTGTGACGTACACCTGTAATAAAGCAGCGAAGAGATTCCAAAAAAATGGCAAATACGGATCATGTGCCCGCCTGTTATATGGGGCAGGGCTCTTGTCGGGATTATGGCTTTGCGAGGCCATCGAATACTTATTTTAAACAACATAGAAGATTTATCGGATAAACATGTCTTGTCCGGTAAATCTCTTTTTTCAAATTATCCGTGTTGCATCAGATAACAGCAATGAGATATCTATACGAAATTCCTCTTTATCGGTTTTCTTCTTTCTTTGAGCTGTACCCATAAAACAAACAGTCCAATGGAAGAAATACTGCCGCCAAAATAATCCAAACGATATCGGATGACTCGGACTTCATAATAAAGTGACATTAAAACAACCTCATACATGTCGCTATATTCGATACAGATCACCCATTTCATCGGCAACATCAAATAACGAAAAAACGTGATCCGTTAACTTTAAATTCACGCAAACCGAAATCAATCCTTTCCTCGTCTGTTTCCTTGCAGCGATTTCTAAAAGCCGATGGCTCAATACACATGCCCAATTCGGACCAGAATCCGGGTAAAAAACTATGCCGAAAAAAGTTTCTATGGCCTTTTTATCGGCCTGAAACCAAATCTTTTCGATTTGTGTTTACTCACCCCGAAAAGCGACTAAACGCCTGACGAACTGTTTTTTCTTAATGATTTTCTTATCAAATACACCAGAAATCTGATAAAAGCAACAAACAAATATAAAACAACCGCAATAACGATTACATAGCCGATTTGGGTAAATATTTCAATCCATCGGGTTTTGTAAATAATAATACAGGCAATGTTCAGCAGGAATGCAAAAATAAAGCAGCCCAACAGAATGTATACTTCTCTTTTTACTTTTTGTGACGGAATAACAATATCCTTCATAGCGCTAAAATTTCATGTAAGGGATTTTATATTCATCAGGGAATTCGACTTTCTTCTGCTCCTCCATTGCCTGATTCCCGAGCAAACAGAGCAGTGTGGCACAATACGCTTCTTCCACAATGTTTTCTCCTTTTTCACCCGTAATGCAGGCTTGACAAAATGCCGAGAGTATGGCGTCCGATCCGTCTTTTTCTGCACCTACCATTGAAAGTCCTTTATTTACGTGCATTTTACCTTTTAATATGGGAAAGGGCTTGGATTCTTTTTTGGTTTCCGGCCGCCAGCTGGGGCCTCCGATGGGAACAGCGGAAAAAACTTTATCTTCTATTTGATTTAATAACCGTTCTATACCGCTGCGGCCATCGTCTTCTTCAAGATAATAAACACCGGTTGCCAGATTCATCGTCCCTTTATGCCCCAGTATCTGGTCTTCCATTCCGTTGTATTTATTCGAAATCAAGGATTCATAAGTAATCTTTATCCCGTTTGAATAATGATATACCAAGTTGACGCTGTCATATACTTCCCTGCCGTCTTTCCAAAAAACGATGTCACCCATCCCGATAACCGACTCGGGGACCAATCCTGTTGCCCAATTGCTGACTTCCAGTTGGTGG
>JAAZMQ010000143.1 GCA_012798745.1 Bacteroidales bacterium | reverse complement strand
GCCGATATTTATCAGGATATACGAAACTTTGTCTCTGTTTATCAATATAATCTTACAGCGCAGATGAACGATGCGCTTAATCGTTGTGTAGGGAATTTTCGTTCCTATTGGGGACAAAAATTGGTAAATGTGATGCGTCCCCTTCATGCTTTGTATTACAGAGACAACCAATTTTGGGATAGAGAAAACGAAGAAGAATTAAATTTGGATAACTTGTGGGATTAACAATAACAAAAGAAGAAATAGCTAAACTTCCCATTGAAACGTTTAGCGGGAAGATTGAAGTGATAGACGATATAAAAAAAGTACCTGATGCCGTTAATTATCTCCTTTCAAAACCAGTACTTGGTTTTGATACCGAAACCAAACCCTCATTCAAACGAGGAAAGGTGCATAAAGTGGCTCTCATGCAACTTTCGAGCGAAGATACTTGTTTTTTGTTTCGATTGAATCGTATTGGTTACCCTGCTTTGTTGGATGAGATCATTTGTAATCCCGATATAAAGAAAATCGGGCTTTCTCTTAAAGACGATTTTGATGCAATCCGGCGTCGTTCCGATAAAAAGCCTCAAAATTTTGTCGATCTGCAAACTTTTGTAGATGATTACGGTATCGAAGAAAACAGTCTGCAAAAGATATATGCTATTCTTTTTGGGAAAAGACTAGCCAAAAGTCAGCGTGTATCCAACTGGGAAGCCAAAGAACTCAGCGAGGCTCAAAAATCGTACGCGGCTCTCGATGCGTGGGCATGTCTTCGTATTTATAACTATTTAATAAGCGGTGACTATAATGAAAAATCAAGGGGAAATTATTTTGAAGCCCAGAAAGGATAATTCACTGCGTCGCTTTCATCCGTGGGTATTCTCGGGAGCAATTGCGCGTGCATCCGAAGGTTTGCAAGAGGGGGATGTAGTGAGAGTCTTTGCAAATGACGGAGCTTTTCTTGGCGTGGGTCATTATCAAACGGGAAGTATTTCGGTACGTATTTTAACGTTTGAGGATGTGCCAATCGATCGGGATTTTTATGTGCGACGTCTTACAGAGGCTTATCAGATACGCCTAAAAGCAGATTTGATTCGGTCGGATAATACGATTTACCGACTGGTGTATGGCGAAGGAGATAATTTGCCCGGACTCATCATCGATATCTATGACAATACGGCAGTCATCCAGGCCCATTCCGTAGGTATGCATCGAGACCGTCGCCTGATTGCAGAAGCTTTGCAGGAAGTTGTTCCCTCACATGCTGTTGAGCATTTTTTTTATAAATCTGAAGCAACGTTGTCTTATACCGGCGATCCCGAATTTCATAATGAATATCTTATCGGAGGAGAAAATGTGAATCCCGTTGCTGTTGAAAACGGATTGAAATTTTATATCGATTGGTTACGAGGACAAAAAACGGGTTTTTTCATTGATCAGCGAGAAAACCGAAAATTGGTGGAGAAATATGCACAAGATTGTCGTGTACTCAACCTGTTTTGTTATACAGGTGGATTTTCGGCTTATGCTATGCGTGGCGGTGCACGAAAAGTGGATTCGGTAGACAGCTCGGCTAAAGCCGTGATGATGACGAACGAAAATATTCGATTGAATTTCGGCGAAGATGTCCGACATGCTTCGTATTCGGAAGATGCGTTTAAGTTTCTGAAGAAGATAGAGAAAGATACTTACGATCTTATTATTCTTGATCCCCCTGCTTTTGCAAAACATCGAGGAGCAATAAAGAATGCATTACAAGGATACAAAAAGCTTAACCTTGCAGCATTGGAGAAAATTGCACCGGGAGGTATGATTTTTACTTTTTCATGTTCTCAAGCAATTACAAGAGAGCAGTTTCGGATTGCCATTTTCAGTGCAGCAGCTTTATCACGAAGAAGAGTGCGTATTTTGCATCAACTTGAGCAACCTGTTGATCATCCTATTAATATATATCACCCCGAAGGCGAATATTTAAAAGGGTTGGTATTATATGTGGTTTAATTGTTAAAATTGATCGATAAAAAGCGTTGAAAGATCACATCGGTATTAAACTAGGTTAAATAATGGGATTTTACGGTGGAAAATGATGTTCTATAACATAAAAATGACTATATTTGCATCGTGTTTTTCATGGTATTAGATTTAAGGTTAACAATGAAGATTGGTTGTCGTGAGACAACCATTTCTTTTTTATATCCATTCTCATTATTTATAAAATAAAATTCAACCTCTTTTTACGTTTGTAGATTCAACCGATAAATGCAAGTGAATCGTTTTTTTGCAAATTATCATTTTTTGTGCTACATTCTCAATCGATTTATGCTATTTTTGTATTAAAATAAATGCGATGGAATTTCGGACTTACGTACCCATACCTAAATCGGATATTGATATTCATCATTCCACAAAAATGATGCTTTTCGGATCATGCTTTTCTGAGAATATAGGCAGGAGGTTAAGCGAAAACAAATTCGATGTAGATGTAAATCCGTTTGGCATTTTATACAATCCTTTATCCATTTCCTCAGTGATACAACGCTTGTTGCAAAATCGCACTTTTTCTGAAGCTGATCTTGTTTTTCGTGACGGATTGTATCATAGCTTTCTGTATCATGGGTCATTTTCTCATTCGAATAAAGAGTATTGCCTGGAAAATATTCGTAGTCGATTTTCTGCAGCCGCATCCCGCATAAGGCAAATCGATGTTTTTTTGATAACTTTTGGCACAGCATATGTTTACCGGTTGCGCCAAACGGGTGAGATGGTGGGAAATTGTCACAAGTTCCCGTCGGAGATGTTCGACCGCTATCGTTTAACGGTTGACGATATTGTTGCCGAATGGTCGAAACTTATTGCCGATTTATGTGAAACCAATCCTTCAATGAGAATTGTATTTACGGTTAGCCCCATTCGTCATTGGAGAGATGGGGCGCATGAAAATCAGGTAAGCAAATCTATTTTACATTTAGCAATCGATCAATTGATAAATGAGTTCGAAGATAACCTGTATTATTTCCCGGCTTATGAAATTGTAATGGATGAGCTTCGCGATTATCGGTTTTATTCCGAAGATATGTTTCATCCTTCCGAAACAGCTGTTAATTATTTATGGGAACGTTTTCGGGAAACGTTTTTTTTGCCTGTCACCGAAAAGATTATATCCGATTGGCAGCCCATATATCGGTCGATCAATCATCAACCTTTGAATTTCGAGACCGATGAATATCGGAATTTTCTCATGCAGACATTGGCTAAACTTGAACGATTTAAAGAAAAATATCCTTTTATATCTTGTAAAAAAGAGACAGAATTACTTTTAACTTTACTTAATCTTGTATAATTCGTGCTATGACCTATAAAATATCGAAGATTGCATCCATTCTGGGGGTAAAAAATGTTGAGTTGATTGAATCGGAAATCTCTACCTTGTTGACCGATAGCCGTAAGCTTAGCGGGTCGCCTTCTCATACCTTGTTTTTTGCGTTGGAAACAAAAAACAACGATGGGCATGCTTTTATCTCTGACTTGTATTCGGCCGGTGTGCGCAATTTTGTAGTAAGCAAGCGGTTGCCTGAATGGAAGGATTTTACCGGGAGCAATTTTCTGCAAGTCAAAAACACATTGCGTGCTTTGCAAAAATTAGCTGCCTATCACCGAAGTCGTTTCGATATTCCTATCATTGGGATTACAGGCAGCAACGGGAAAACAATTGTAAAAGAATGGTTGTATCGGCTTTTGCAGGAGAATTTCAATATCGTTCGTTCGCCACGGAGTTACAATTCACAAATTGGTGTTCCTCTATCGGTATGGGAACTCAATGATACTACCGAACTCGGCATTTTTGAAGCAGGTATTTCTATGCCGGACGAAATGGGGTATTTGGAACCGATTATTCGCCCAACGATCGGTATTCTGACAAAAATAGGGGAAGCTCATCAGGAAAATTTTACTTCTCTGCAGCAAAAATGCATGGAGAAAATGACGCTGTTTGTTAATAGCAATGTGGTTATCTATGATGAAGACAACGATTTAATCAATCGGTGTGCCGACATGATGTTGCTTTCGCAGAAAGCTTTTTCATGGTCACGGAAACGGAGTGATGCGCAATTGTATATTTCGAAAATCGACGTCCAAGAAAGGAAAACCACTATTCATTATTCTTTTCTTCGTTTCGAACATTCGGTGGATATTCCTTTTACAGATGAGGCTTCTATCGAAAACGCCATACACTGTCTAGCCGTATTGCTTTTTTTGGGCATT
>JAAZMQ010000142.1 GCA_012798745.1 Bacteroidales bacterium | reverse complement strand
TCAATAATAGTTTTCCTAAATCGAGAGAGAGAGAGAGAGAGAGAGAGAGAGAGATTTTGTACATGACTGACTCCCCAAAACAGTAGTACGCGTTGTATTAAAAAAATAATAACTAATTTAGCGTTGATATTCCGATGATACCCACCCGAAACAGGGAATTATCCGATGACAGCATCACTGAAATACTACTTCAAGACCCACATCGAAAATACGTTCCGGACAGAGAACCTCGACGAAAAAAACCTGATGGCCGATATCCCGGCCGAAAGCACCGTAAACGCATTACTCCGAAAAAACAACATCTTGGAAATCTCCGATGCCCCCTCCCCTTTCGGCGGAAGAGTCGACACCGTAGTACTCCTCATCCAAAAAAGTGTTTGCTAAGCGTACCGATAGGCCTTTATTTTTTCAATAAAATTACTAATATCATATTGCTTAAGGAATTTCATATTTTTCTTGGAAATATTTATCCCCCATTCCGGTTTACTTGTTTGTCCTTCCTTTTGGTAGTCTCTATCCCGAAGCAGATCATTTGGTGTATTCCATGCAATAGAAGGGATAAAAAATATTTGAGGCATCTTATTGTTGGCAATCAATACAAGAGCTAAGTATAAATTATCCCTTAATTTATTGTTCCATGACTCCTTAGTCACAAATGTATATCCGGTATTTTCTCGTACTGTTTTTACCTGTATATCTATGTGTTTGTTATCATCCAAACGAATAATAAAATCAATTCCTTTATCATCTACATCATTGTAAAATACGTCGAATCCTAAAAGAGTTAGCCATATTTTAACCCAATATTCTCCAATTTGTCCAATCTGCAAATGAGAAAGATGATCATAGCTGAAATTCTTAAAATTCTGTTCCATTAATGGTGCCGAAAAAATCATTTTTAGTTTACATTTTAAATAAAAGTTGTCTGTTTTGCATAAACGCTAAGATGCAAATTTACGCAATCGTTTTCACATTCCAAATCCTACAGATCCTACACTTTCCTACGCTCGCCGAATATGCTTGAAACCCGTTCCGGGTGAGACTTTTCTCGCCGCAAGGCTTCATCCTCCTTGCTCCATACATGTTTTCCCCATTACAACCGAGGTTCCCGAACCCGGGAGGGTATGCTTCCCTTGTTAAGATACTTACGGTGAGCACTGCCAGCCGACAGCTAAGAAGCATACTAAGTCCATGAGAACAAGAAATGTTTTATATGATGATACTTTCCTTATTCTCATTATGAAGTTGCCTGTTTTTAGCCACAATTGTTTTTGAAGTGTTTGCATAACAATAAGTACACAAATGACCGCAAGTATTATACATCCCAATATCTTTACTAATCATGCAACCGCATGCTTTCCGTTGTCCTTTGTCTTTCAACTTCTCAGGCGATAACGGAATTTTGTCAAATTCGTCAACAAAAAGTGAGTTGTTTTCCGGTAACTTTCCGTAATTCAAATAATAGATCAATTCCTTATCCTCCGGAAAAAGCGCTTTCATTAATTCCCCATCGATACAGCGATTGTGATAAATATCGCATTTTTCTAAATTTATTTCTTCGGCACAAGTAGCGAATGAAATTTTCCATCCTTCAGTTGCCCATCGTTCGCGAATTTTCATTAGTCCTTCTGCTATTTCGTCCATTTGCGATTGAGTAGGTTCGGAATTTTCAATGGTTTCTTTACTAAAAAACATCGAATTTTCTTTAACCAAATTTCGTTTTACCTTTTGATAGTTGTTAATATCGACAAAGCTGAAAACCAACTTATCTGTATAACCTTTCAATTGATTGCCGATATCCTCTATTCGTTCCAAGATTTCCCGAGGCGACAACTGCGGTGTTACAATAATCGGGTCGAACCTCCAGATAACTTTTTCTTTACCGACAAGACTACTGAGTTCTTTGAAAGTGTTTATTCTTTTTTCGAGTGCAGGAAGCTTAGGTTCAAACCATTCTTTTTCATAATTATTTAAAGTATATTGGAAATAATAATGTATCCCTTTCTTATCCAATTCATTAAGGTACGGGATTAAAGGTTGGGGATTTTTTGTCCAAAAAACAATTACTTTACATTTTTTGAATGAAACGTACAAGGGTAGTCGATTAAACGGATTATACCAAACAATATATCCTTTCTCTATTCGATTGATAAACCATTTGGCATAAAAGGCCGGAATATCGGTTGAACGAGAAGCCGAAATAATAACCGGAGCTTGTGCCTCAACTCTAACCTCATTGTCGGTAATTATTTGTATTTTGTTGTCCATTTATTTAAAAAATTCATTACGTCTTGCAAATTTACAGATCCTACAAATACTACACCCCCTTTTTTGCTCTGAAACCCGCATTAAAATCACATACCGAAAATTGCTCCCCACGTTCGGGGTTACTTCGTTTCACAAAATGCGAAAGATAATTTAACTGACCATGAATTACTCTCCGCTTTCTGTCTTACTTGTTGAATCGAACAAAACTTCCTTTAAACCCAATGGATGAATACCCGAATTGTATTTAGTTGGACATAAATCGATAATAAAGCCAATAAATGATACACCCTACGGCAATTAATCTTGCGATAATGCTATAAGCTGAATGCTTTACTTGTCCTTTTTCATGTGTCAATGGAAGTATTTGTTGGCGCGTCCATTCAGGGTTAAACTGCATGCCGAATTGATAGTTTTTGCCGTCCGATGTGCGAATTTTTAGAACTTGTCCCCTGCCAAACAGTGTATTGATTTTTATCAACTGAGCTGTTGAGATGGTGTCAAGCGGAATTGTCCATTTACCGCAAACAATTCTCTTATCTGTCAATAGAACAACTGCTCTCTGTGAAGTAACCCAGTCAAGTCCACGCTGAATGTCTTGATTTGATGTGGTCACAATACCTTTACCTCCATCTGATGCCAAAACCTTCTCTTTCGGGTTGGCAAGTTCAAACTTTCGTTTTATGCGCTTTGTCCCATAAAACAGGTCAACCATCCATTTTAATAATCTGTCGATCATAGTGTTGTTTTTGTCTTTAAATGTCTGTTGTCAGGTGCGGCTACTTGTTGTATTCGTCCGTACACTACTCGTTATTCTTTACGAAGTCCGTAATTGCTTTTACGAGTTCATCCGATATCGGCAAATTGGGGTTCATGTAGGTTGCAATATTTTTATTTCTGTCCGCCTCCACAATTTTCAGCACATGATTCATAT
>JAAZMQ010000141.1 GCA_012798745.1 Bacteroidales bacterium | reverse complement strand
TAAAATCAGTCAATATGGAATCAGCGAACCTACTAAATTTTCATCCGCTTGGGTGTTCTAAAAGCAAACATGGAGGTTTTATACGTAAATATTTAAATTGTAATATGCTCGTTACTAATTAATTAAAATTCCAGCTATCTTTATTTCATATGACTTTGGAAAATGTCTGTTATGTATCATCCGTTTTTTATTACGTTAAATTTTGCAATCACCCTCCTGGATATTCCCTATTCAATCCATTTTTGCCATTTTGTATGGTTATCTCCTGCAGATTGTACCATCATTTCTACGAATTGCATTCCTCTTACCCCATCATATACGGTAGGAAAGTCGGTAATCAGTTCACCCGGATTGCTACCGTTTTCTCTGGCCATGACGGCCAGGGCAAAATTGCGGTAAATATTGGCAAAGGCTTCGATGAATCCTTCGGGATGGCCGGCAGGGGTCCGGGTATTCCATTTAGCCAGATCGCTTAGAAATTCATTGTTGCCCATGTACAGTTCTTCAGCGGGCTTATCACCCCATCTCAGGATCAATCTGTTTGAATCCATCTGTCTCCATTCCAATCCGCCTTTATCGCCATACACACGAAGGCGGATATTGTTCGCCTCACCGGTGGCTATCTGGGTAGCCATCAGCACTCCGGTAACTCCCCCTTCCATTCGCAGCAAGGATGCCCCGTCGTCGTCCACCAGGCGTCCTTCCACGTACGTTTGCAGGTCGGCGCACACTTCCCGTACTTTCAGTCCGGTAACGTATTCTGCCAGGTGCCAGGCATGCGTTCCTATGTCGCCCATGCATCCGGCCTTGCCCGCGGTCTTTGGATTGGTCCTCCATCCGGCATTATTCCCTTCCTGCAGCTCTATGCGTTGTGACAGCCATCCCTGTGTATATTCCACGTATACTTTACGCAGTTTACCCAATTCTCCGTTGGCAATTCTTGCTTTAGCCTCTTTGACGGCCGGATACCCTGAATAGACATGGGTCAGTGCCAGAATCAATCCTGTCTTTTCCACTTTCTCTTTCAGCTTGAGGGCTTCTTCCAGTGAAAAAGTCATCGGTTTATCGATAACCACGTGAAACCCTCTTTCCAATGCCATCATAGCGGGTTCAAAATGCCACTTGTTCGGTGTGACAATGGTTACAAAATCCATCCGTTCTTCGGCAGGCAGTTCCATCTCTTTTTCGAACATCTCCTTGTAGGTATCGTAAACCCGATGATCAGGGAGGAAATATTCCCTGCCTGAACTTCTGGAGATTTCAGGATTGACACTAAAACAGCCACAAACCAGCTCAATATAGTTGTCCATAAAGGCTGCACGGCGGTGTATGGCTCCGATAAAGGCATCGCTTCCGCCGCCAATCATGCCCATTTTAAGTTTTCTTTGTTTCATATTTATGTAATATTTATGTAGGTGAATTTAATTTGAATTTGAAATTAAAAAGAAAAGTCATACTCGATGTCCCACTACGTCGTCTCTGGTAGCGTTCCTTTTATATCATATCTCTATCATATCTCTTCTTCACATCTTCCCTGAACAAGAACAGAAACCCTGTCAGGAAAACGATTGCCATCGTGAAAGGAACCGTCCATATGGATACCCAGTTGTAGTTTCCTTGTGCGGAATAGAAGTCGACCACGTTTCCGGCAATCAACGTCCCTAGATATTTGCCCACCCCATACGTGGCGAAAGCGATTAGACCCTGAGCGGAGTTACGCAGCGACGAGGGCGCCTTTTCATCCACGAAAAGCTGCCCGGCAACAAAAAAGAAGGTGAAGCAGAACCCGTGAAGAGGCAACACAGCGTAAATGAATCCGTTTTGCCCGGTGTGTGCTCCCAGCGTGAAAAGCCCGTACATCAGTATCCATGCTGCGATAGCTGCGACGATACTGCCCTTGTACCGTAATTTCAGGAAGAAGATCGGGAAAGTGAACAGGAAGATCACTTCGGCAACCTGACCAAGACTCATGGCGGCTGCCGCATTTTCGATCCCCACGTCGGTAATGAAAAGGTTTGTAAAGGAGTCATAGAATGCCAGCGGGATGCAGATGAGCGCCGAGAAGACGAGCAGGACCAGGAAAGACCTGTCTTTGGTCAGTTTAAACGCGTCGAACCCGAGTAATTGACGTACGCCTGCTTTTTCAACATTCCGTGCAGGAGCGTTATAAGGTAGGGTCAACGCATATACTCCGGCCAGCAGGGAGATGCCTGCGCCGATCAGGAAAGGGGTGGAGTAAGACTCAATCTTTAGGGCACTAATCAGAAGCCCTGAACAGATCCACCCAAACGATCCGAAAAGCCTTATCCTTGAAAACTCTTTCGCTGGCTCCCGCAGGTTCGCGAACGATATGGAATTAGTCAATGACATTGTCGGCATAAAGCAGATACTGTAGAGCAACAAAACGGGGAAGAACAAGGAGAACGATTCGATCCGGGTCAGGGAAAAAAGCAGGATAGCTCCCACGATATTCAGGAATGCCAGCACCCTGTTTGCCGAGAAAAACCGGTCGGCGATCATCCCCACGATCACCGGTGAGATGATGGCTGCTATGGCGGCGGTGCTGTAGGCCAGTCCGATTTGAACTCCGGAAAACTCGAGGGTTCTTCCTAAATAGGTTCCCATGGTCACGTACCATGAACCTTGAATAAAGAACTGTAAAAACATCATAGCGGATAACTTCGCCTTATTCGTATTCTGCATAGAATTATTTTTTAGTAATGAATTGAGTAGTGTTAAAGAGGAAGTTCTATTAGGATTTCTTCCCCTTCATTAATAATTTTTTCTATGATTAATTTGTTGTCAATTATTACGTCGATTTTAATTTTCTTACCTTTACGAGAGACGTTCAGATCGAAATTATTTCCAAATGCTCTAATTTTTTTCAAACTCATTTTATTCCAATTTTTTGGCAAACTCGGCATTAGAGTGAATGAATGAAGCCCGACCGGACGAATACCAAATAACCCTTCCGTTATAATACGGCAATAGAGTCCACTCTCTGCAGCCAAATGTCTTTGATTACCTTCCGGCCATGCTTCAATAGCATACGGAACATGCTCTCTCAACAGGCGTTGTGTTGAATAATGCTTAAGATACTTCATCCCTTTTTCTGTTTCACCACTTGCTAATACTCCACGCAAAGCGTACAATGTAGACCGATCCCAAAAAGTTTCACTTCCAGCTTGAGTCAGTAACCCGTTTTCTGTCCAAAGATGAGGTGAAAATAGTGCTTTAATAGTTTCTTCTTTCCGGTCATAAATACCTACAGTAAGAGGAATACAAATCCAAGAACGGAGCACGTTATTTTCTTTGTAGTACTTGTATGTATTGAAACCTTCAACTGTTCCTCCGAAATAATCTTCTATGGCTTGACGTAATTCCTTTGCCTGTTTCTTATATGATTGGATCTGAGAGGCTGGTTTGCCTAAGTCTTTTCCAAGATACGTTGCTGAAAGCAGAGCATCATAATATAAGCATGAAGTAGTGAGATTGGCATCTCCAGAAGGAAATCGGTTCTCAAGTTCATCTGTATCTGAAGTGACAACGCCACATTCATTTAAATTTCTCCGACAATATTCAAGACACCATTCTAATAATGGCCATAATTCAAATGCTTCCTGTTTATCTCCTCTTGCCAACGCATATCGAGCCACGCCATAAGCGATCATAGCGCCATCACCACGATCACCTGCCCCATTCCAGATATCAGTTCCTTCTGCTATAATCGAACTAGGAATTGGCTTGTAATCATTATTCATATATCTAGCGAAATGCTGAAAAGAGTTATATGCAGAGATATTTCCAATATCATAACCCAGAAATGGGAAAAAAGGATTGATATATTCTGCTTCGTCATTTGCCCAAATAGCAGCATAGTATGACTCTCCTCCCGGTCCGTGCATATATCCCCCCTTTGTTTTATAAATACTTTCAGAACCGCGTATTTTTGCAAAAGAGAACATTGTATTTATTACCGGATCAGGTGTTTCTAGAACTAAGTTGTCTTGTAACTCAGATATTAAATCTTTTCTTTTAATCAGTTCCTTTTCAACATCAATAGCCTGTGCGGTATGATCATTTTTGTATGCCTTGAAATCAGCGTAGAAAATTACAGAATCTCCAGCTTCAATCGATGTACCGGGCACACCAGATACCGTTGCCTCAATTATGTATTCACCATCAACTCCTTTTTCAGGATCTGTCTTAATAATTGAATTAGCACTAGGAACCTCAACCAAAACTGCCTGATCTCCCACATTTTGCAGAACATACTTTTCACAATAAGCCGGTTCCTTGGTTGATGGAAATAGATGTCGAGTAAGTTTTAATTTCCCATTCTGCAAGGTAGTGAATTCACTTTCCACTATCAAAATACCGTCCAGGGTTACATTCTTTACTTTTTCCTGGGTTAATCGTCTTGTATTCACTGTGATCATGTCACCCACAATATCCCACCCGAAGCGTCGCATGAGACTTGCATGAGTATTGTTCGGAATTGTTCGCAACATGGGCCAAACGAAACTGCGCTCTAATACAAAAGCTCCTTCTTGATCTACTCCATACCTGAGAACGACAGAAACCTGCTCACCACTCATCTCAATATGGTCATAATGAGGTAAGCGAGAATCAATATTCCAAGTGATGCCTCCTGATGTGTTAATTTCCCAACGGTTTTCTTCTTGATTTATTATTGTAAATCCATTCAAAACGAAGAGTTTGCAAATGAAAATTAGGATTATTTTTTTCATAAGATTATTAATTTTTAAAAGTATTATTATATGGGATTTGCATTAGTTAAACTCATTGACAATTGTGTTAATGTTTTTCCATTTGTAAATTCGGTTGCTAACAATAAAACATATTGTTTTAAATGTTGCAAGTCTGTCTTTCTCCCTGTTTAACTTCAATATCAATATAAGAGTAAATATTTCCCATTAGATCAACTCCATATTTTGGAGTATATGATTTCCCATTTAAATAAATTTTATTGTATTCTCCATAAAAAGATACTCTCCAGTTTAAAATATTCTCACTGTTATTTATGAAAATGGATTTATGATTTCCTTCATGTCTTATATTTTTATTAATGAATCAAAAATCGATAAATTTGATACTTCAGCCCATTCTTCGTTTGAAATTAACTGAGGTAATGTCTGTATTATGTTTAAGGAAGCTTTAGGATGTATTCCCATAAAGCCGTCTATTAATCCTTCAATTACACCGAATGATGCCCCTGGGTATTTATTCCTTTTGTTATTTCTTAATAAATACAACATTTCATAAGCTTTCTCAGGCATCCGATACCTATAAAGTAAAGAGGGTAGGTGAGATAAGTTTTCTACGTTTGATCTAGTTCCTAAAATTCTGTTAATGAGTCTGCTCCGAAACCCCCGAAACCTGATTTTGATGGTTTACAAGTCACTGAAAATCAAGGGTTGTTTTGAAGCACTTTTAGTAAAAAAGATTTTTCGGAGCAGACTCATTGTTTATTACTTTGAGCTTAATTCAAGTTTTGTTGATTTTACTCCTTTAGTATTTGCTGTAATTTCAATTTTTCCGTTGTCGTTTGTTGTGCGCAGAACAATCAGGCATTTGCCATTAACAGTTGTTCGTTTATTATTCTGCCACGGCTCATCGGAAAACTCATTGGAATTGGCTACTCCGGCAATTGTGGCAGCTCCTTCTACTTTAAAGCTTATGAGCTTATCGACAGGTACAATATTCCCATTTTTATCCTGCAAGCTTACCTGAATGTAAACCAAATCACCGCCATTAGCTTTTAACGACTTTGTGTGAGGTGTTAATACGATTTTTTTGGGTTTCCCGGAAGTTTTCAGTGTATCTTTTGTTACTACCTTACCGTTCTGTTTACCCACAGCCACCAACATTCCTTTTTGATAAGGCACATTCCAATACAAAACAGGTTCTTCACCTTCCTTTATTTTTTTACTCCCAAGCGATATATCATTCAGAATCAGTTCCACTTCATCGCAATTGGAAAATGCCTGGACTTCAAGTTTAGCATCCTTTTCAAAATTCCAATGATCCAGCATGGGATACCAACTCCATCGCTTATTAGGGTATTGCTTATCCCAGTAATTTAGCTTTGTTGTATCTGGTTCTTTCACCTCAATTTTCACCATCGGTTCGTCGCTATATAATGACTTATAAAGATAACCAATAGGTGTCATTTGCTCATTGGCGTCGAAGAAAGCGCGTTGCCAACTTTTGCTGGGCCAGCTTGATTCTCCGAGATAAGTCAGGGCAGTCCAGTAATAATGGCCAATCACATGTTCTCTATCAAATTCAAGCATTGATATTTTACGGTTTCCAAAGTCGAGGTTGGTACTGGCTTCAGAAGCAACAAATTTCATCTGTGGGTAATTTTTATGGTCTACTCCAAATAAATTACCGGTATAATTCCAACTAACCACATCCATTTGAAAAGCCATTGGCGGAGGCATGGTTTGCATAAATTCAGCATGATTATTCCAATTCGTCCATTCTGTTTGAGTGCCTTCCCTTGCAGGAAATAGTGCCGCAGTTACTTCGCGTGACGGATCGATAGAATGAGTGAATTCGACCATCTCTCTTAATAAAGCAGCACCAAAATCTGCTGCATCTCCTTTGGTTTCAAATTTTTTATCGAAATCCCCCAATTGCTGTGGTACTTCGTTACCAACACTCCATAGGTAAACCGAGGGATGATTTCGGTCTCTTTTTATAAACTTTTCCAAGTCGTCTTTCCAGACTTTTTTAAAAGGTACTTCGCCACCGTAATATTGTGAGGTCCACTTGTCATAGGCTTCACTAATTACCAGTATTCCCATTTCGTCGCACAAATCGAGTAGTACCGGCGCATGTGGATTATGACTCAACCGGAGTGAATTACAACCCATCTCTTTCAATTTCTGAAGCCGGTATCTGTATCCGCTTTTTAATGCCACAGCACCGACGCAGCCCAAATCGTGATGAATATTGCCACCTTGTGCAAATACTTTTTTACCGTTTAACAAAAGTCCTTCATCCGCAGTTAATTGAATATCTCTTATTCCGAAACGGGTTAAATATTTATCTTGTATTTCTCCGTTAAAATAGACGGTTGTTTTTGCATGATAGAGATTTGGATTTTTGGTGTCCCAAAGAGCGGGATTTTTCACTTCTAGCTGCTGGTGAAATGTGTAATCTTTCAAATATTGGAGGTAAACGACTGCTTTTTTTGATGTAACTGTGTTTCCTGTAGGATCAACAATTTCAGTTTCGATTATAATTTCACCAGGTTCCTCGGTATCATTAACTATTTTAGTATGAATGCTTACTCTTGCAAGTTCATTAGTGATAAAAGGGGTTGTAATGTGTATTCCCATATCAGGCACATAAACAGGGTTAACTGTTTTCAGCCATACATCGCGGTAAATTCCTTCGCCTGTACCAGCGCGAGGTACCCTTGATTGTATTGTCATAATGAACGGCAATCACATTTTCTTCATCAAATTTAACGTAAGGGGTCAAGTCATATTCAAACCCTAAATACCCGTTTAAATTACGCCCGAGGTACTCCCCGTTGAACCAGACTTTTGCATCTCGGTAAACGCCTTCGAACTTAATAAACATTTTTTTGCCTTTTGCGGTTGCCGGTATTGTAAATGATTTCCGGTACCACCCTTCTTGGTGAGGAAGCCAGCCATTTGCCGAAGTTGAATTGTCATGATCAAATTTACCACCAATGCTGGCATCGTGCGGTACGATTACTGATTCCCAATCGCTATCATCAAAATCAGGAGTTTGAGCACCTTCCTGCTGATGGAGCTTAAATTTCCAATCAGAATTAAACGATTTTATAGTTTGACCCGCCATCAATTCAACGCTTAACAACAAGAGAATCGTTATAATAAATTTTTTATTTTTCATCTTATATAATTAAAAAGTTTTATATTATTCGACTATTCTTAACAATTAAAATACACATCTTGTTAATCAAACCAATTACCATCCATCATTTTGAGTAATAAGCTCAGGAATTAAATCAATTTCGGCTTGCGGTATTGGCCACCAATAATCTCTAACAGTATATGGTTCTCTTTCAGCAGGAATGTAAATCTTCTTTTCAGGTGTTCCACTAGAGAAATCACGATATTCAATTCCTTGTATTGGTGCATTCATAACATCAAGAAGAATTCCCCATCTTCTAATATCAAAGAGACGTAAACCTTCTTGTGCAAATTCAACACGCCGTTCATTTCTAATTAATTCGAGCAGGTTACCTCCATATAAATGCTCAACAACCTCATCAATGCTATTAGTATTCCCAGCCCTATCCCGAATAACTTTTAGCATTGATTTGGCTTCATTCGAACTCCCCCCAGTCTCAACCAATGCTTCTGCTCTCAAAAGATAAGCTTCTGCATATCTAAAAACGATATAAGAATTATAAGTTGTCCATGTATCAGGTTCAGAAAAATATTTTTTATAGGTAAATCCTGATAATGTTTTATTCCATTCACCTCCACCAGGTTCTCCTAAGACATCTCCGTAAGAAATTTCTCTGTCTTGAAAGGATCCGTAATCTTTATTTGGGTCAAAATAATATTTCCCATCTTTTTCAACTATGTTATTAGGAATGGTATTATAATACTTTTCTCTTAAAATTGAACCCGGGGCATAAATACTTGCATAGAATCTAGGGTCCTTATTAACATATGGCAACGTCGGATTAATATCATCTATATATTCATATGCATCAACCAATGATTTAACAGGCGTAGTAACACAATAACCAGCTACTGAATTATTGTACCAATCACCCCAGTTATTTGTGTGATCAGCATTATAACTGCGCACTAATATTACTTCTTCAATATTCTCATTACCTAAAGTAAACAACTCATTGTATTCCGCTAAATCAGGTGCATTTTGTATAAGTTCATTGGTTTCTTCCAGGGTAATATTGAAATAAGACTTATCATTCAAATAGCCCGCAGCATATGCTGCGGCTCTGGCTCTTAATAGTCTTGCAGCCGCTTTCCCAATTCGAGATTTATTTACTGGTTGATCTGGTAAACTTGGAATAGATTCTTCCAGTTCATTAATAATAAAGTCAAAAACGACCTTAGGATTTTCTATTTGTTCAATTTCTTCACTATCTGATACTGTACTAGGGTTAGTTTCGTAAAATTTGATTCTACCAAATAGGGAAACAAGATCTAAATAAAAATAAGCTCTTAGTGTCCTAGCTTCACTTAAAAGGGCGTTTCGTATATTTCTATCAGGCCATTCATAACTATCAATATTTGAAATAATTGTATTAGCTCTTTGCACTCCTATGTAATCACTATTCCACTTATCACTCGGAAATGAGGATGATGAATTACCAATTCCTCGTCCAAGATCATATCCTCTATTCCAACTGTGAGTAACAATTCCATCATCAGTACATCCATCTAACCATAAATCGTAATTACCATAATTTATTCTTGAATATACCGCATTTAATGCGTTTTCATAATCATCCTGTGATGTAAAATAATTATCAGCCGTAATAATTCCTTCCGGCGTCAGATTGATATTATCATTACATCCTCCAGATATTAATAGAATAACAATAAACAATATATAACTATATGCATTTTTTTTCATAACAATTGTCCTCTAAAAATTAAAAATCAACATTTACACCAAAATTAATGATTCGCAGTGGTGGAAAACTACCAGGTCTTCCACTAGGTGATTCAGGATCTATTCCCTGATCCAATCCACTTATAGTAAAAAGATTATTTCCAGAGACATAAATTCTCAATTTTCCTATCATCAATCTATCAGCAACTTTATCCGGGAACGTATATCCCAGTTGTGCATTTTTCAATCGGACATATGAAACATCCCTTAGATAAAAAGAGTTATAGGTTGACATATTCCGATTGTTTGCTGCCTCTAATCGGGGAACAGAAGCATTTGGATTCTGATTTTCTTCCGTCCAGCGATCACGGAAATGGATACCGGTAAAAACTTCATAACTAGGTCCTTCATACAGTTCACCATAAAAGAATTTATTGGCACCCATAGAGCCTTGCAAAAGCAAACTTAAATCAAAGTTCTTGTATTCTGCATTTAAATTCATACCAAAACTAAATTTTGGAATATTTGGTTTAAACACTTGTCGGTCATCAGGATCAATAGTTCCATTGCCATCAACATCAACCAATTTAACATCACCAGCCTTTAGAACCGACATTCCTCTCGGATCTGAGGTATAACTTGATTTGTAATTAGCCAATTCTTCATCATTAGCAATCAACCCATCAGCCTGATAAATATAAAATGAATTCAACGCAAATCCTTCTTTCTGAATATTCCAGCCATCAATATTGGTATCACCCCTCCTATCAATCCATTTATTATTATTGTAGGAGAAATTTAGAGAAGTAGAAAAATTAAAATCCCCATCAACCTTCCTAAAACCCAGCATCGTTTCAAAACCAGAGTTCCTAACAACGCCTGCATTTTGAGGTGGAGGATTCAACCCTAAAAATTTAGGAATGGCTAAATTCAATAAAATATCCTTCGTATCTTTAGAATAAAAATCCAGTTCTCCAAACAGCTTGTTGTTAAATAAATTAAAATCAACTCCAATGTCTAAAGTTTCAACTGTTTCCCATGTAACGTCGGGATTTGACATTTGTGATTGTCTCACTCCTGTTTTTGTAACCCCATCCATAACAACATCTTCAATACCATATTGATTTAAATAAAGAAATTCACCAATAGCTTCATTACCTGTTTGGCCCCAAGATACGCGTAATTTTAATTGATCAACAAAACCTATACTTTCAAAGAATGATTCTTCAGATAATCTCCATGCTGCAGAAAAAGATGGGAAAAATCCCCATTTATTACTTTTGGCAAATTTAGAAGACCCATCTGCACGTATATTTGTTTCAAATAAATATTTATCCTTATAGGAATAATTAAAACGTCCAAAAAAAGAATTAATCCCCCATTGGCTTGGTAATCCGCTTGCATATTGGCTGCTTGCAGAACCTAATGATACTTCCGGCAATGCATCTGAGATAAGATTTTTTCTTTCTGCCATAGAATAAGAATTTTTATACGAAATTTGCTCCATTCCGTAAAGAAAATTCAAGCCATGCTTGTCTGAGAACTTTTTTTGATAATTCGCTAAAAATCTCAAAGTCATTCCGTAACTATTACTCCGCCTGTCACTAACGCCATTTTGTGCATTCCATTGAGTTACATAATCGTTGTTCTCATCATAAAATTTATGATTCTTATTGTGCACCTTTCTTTTATCCCAGAAACTATTTAAAGTTATAGTACCTGTAAATACAAGATCTTCTATTGGCTCAAATTCAGTTTTTACTTGCCCAATCAAATTATCAGATTTATACTTATCTTTCCCTACAACACTAAGGTCTAAACCAGCAACAGCATTATTATTTTCTTGATCTAAAGCATAGTTCCCATTTGAATATTTAATTGGACTTAGTGGTTGCGCAAACGCTCTGTATTGAGCATATCCCAACCGTTCAGGCCATAACCTATCTGTATGACGGAATGTTAAGTCACTACTTACTTTTATTAGCTCACCAACATTCAAGTCTGCATTCATTCTATAACTATATCGTTGAAAATCTGTGTTGTCCGTTATAGCAGGCTGATCTATATAGTCAAAAGATATTAAATACCGACCTTCTTGATTCCCTCCTGTCAAACTCACACTATGTTCAGTTATATAATTACTTTTAAAAACTTCATCTACATAATTATTGTATGAATAGTGATCTGGATCAGTTCCGTTAATAACAGCGTCCTTCATAGCATCAGTATAAATAATGCCTCCACCCGCATTAATACTGGCTTCATTTACCATGTCCATATATTCTGTAGCACTAACTTGTCTAGGTCTAACAGCTAAATCTTGCAAACCCACAAAACCGTTATAGGTAACCCTCATCTTTCCTTCAACTCCTCGTTTAGTTGTGACTAGTATAACCCCATGTGCGGCACGAGAACCATAAATCGACGTAGAAGCAGCATCTTTAAGTATGGATATATTCTCAATTTCTTGTGCAGGAACGCTGCCTAAGCTCATTTCAACTCCATCAACTAATACTAAAGGGGATGAATTTCCTGTCGTTCCAACTCCTCTAATAAATATTTCAGGATCGTCAGACCCCGGTGCACCTCCTCGATCAATAATGGTTATACCTGGAGCCATGCCTTGTAATGCTTTTGAAGTATTGACGGTTGATATTTTATTCAGTTCTTCTCCCGCTACTGTACTTACAGAATTAGTTGCAGTTATTTTTCTTTGCACCCCATATCCAACTGCCACAACTTCCTCAATTTCAATAGCCTCTTCCTCCATTTGCACATTAATAGTGGTTTGGCTTCCAACAACCACCTCCTGCGTTTCCATCCCTACAAAGGAGAAGACCAACGTGGCGTTGTCGGGAACATTGCTTAACGAATAGTTCCCGTCTGTGTCAGTCACCGTTCCTTGGGTAGTACCTTTCACTACTACGGTTGCACCCGGCAACGGTTCACCGTTTTGGTCGGTTACTTTCCCCGTCACGATGCGTTGCTGCTGCACAAGCAAGGTATTCGTATCTTTTGCAGACTCTTCTTCCGTTTCCACAAAGAGAATAATGTGATTCCCTTCCATCGTATAACGAATATCCGTAGCTCTCAAGATATCGT
>JAAZMQ010000140.1 GCA_012798745.1 Bacteroidales bacterium | reverse complement strand
TTGGAAAAACATTTTAACCGGGAAAAAGCACAACTCCTTGCCGAAAAAGGTGCTTCACTGAATAAAGATGAAATAGAGCAAATTCTCTCACGGCGTGTACGCGCAGAAAAAGTGGCCATTAAAGATATTAAGCTTCGCACTTTTATTGCCGAAGGTAATACCCGCAACGATTTGGCCGCCCACGTCTACGACATTACTTACGGCTCATTGAATCGAAATAAAGATAAGCTGGTAATTATTGACGATAGCATTGTACGGGGAACAACATTGAAACAAAGCATCATAAAAATTCTGGACAGGCTCGACCCCACCAAAATCGTTATCGTTTCATCATCGCCGCAAATTCGTTATCCCGATTATTACGGAATCGATATGTCGCGTCTGAGCGAATTTATCGCTTTTAAAGCTGCAATTGAATTGCTCAAAGAACGCGACAAGCAGCGCTTAATAGATGAAGTCTATCGAAAATCACTAGCTCAAAAGGACAAGAAAAAAGAGGAAATAGTAAATTACGTAAAAGAAATTTACGAACCTTTCACTGAAGAAGAGCTTTCCGATAAAATAGCTCAAATGCTGAAGCCGGAAGGAACGAAAGCAGAAGTTAAAATCGTGTATCAAACCATTGAAAATCTGCATAAAGCATGCCCCGATCATAGTGGCGACTGGTATTTCTCGGGAAATTACCCCACACCCGGCGGTAATCGGATGATAAATCAAGCTTTTATTAATTACATAGAGGGCGAAGAAAACCGTTCCTACCAATTTAAATTGAATTTCTAACTATATTTAATGATTGAAAAAATAATTATCCTCGAAAATGTTGATCCCGTTGTTTTTCTCGGAATAAACAACTGTAATATTCAATTAATGAAAACATTATTCCCTAAACTTCGGATCGTAGCGCGGGGAAATGTTATCAAAGTTATTGGTGATGAAGAAGAAATTATCCGTTTCGAAGATAGTATCCATAAATTGGAAAAGTTCAGTATCGAGATGAACATCCTTAGAGAAGAGGATATTCTCGATATTGTAAAAGGAAAAACACCAACTGTTTCAACTCAAGACAACCTGATTATTCACGGAATTGGCGGAAAACCCATTGTTGCACGAACACCCAACCAACAAAAACTCGTAAAAGCTTTTGAAGAAAATGATCTGCTTTTTGCCATTGGTCCCGCAGGATCGGGGAAAACATATACTGCCATAGCTCTAGCCGTTAGGTCACTAAAAAACAAACAGGTTCGCAAAATCATCCTCAGCCGGCCGGCAGTTGAAGCCGGAGAAAAACTCGGATTCTTGCCGGGAGATATGAAAGAAAAAATAGACCCCTATCTGCAACCATTGTACGACGCTTTAGAAGATATGCTTCCTTCATCGAAATTGAAAGAATATATTGAAAACAAAGTCATTCAAATTGCACCATTGGCTTTTATGCGGGGCCGCACCCTCAATGATGCAGTCATCATTCTTGATGAAGCACAAAACACCACCAAACAGCAAATCAAAATGTTTTTAACACGTTTGGGATTAAACGCAAAAATGATCGTGACGGGCGATATAACCCAGATTGATTTGCCGTATTCACAGCCCTCGGGATTAATTCATGCGATGAAAGTATTGCACGGTATAAAAGGTATATCTACTGTAGAATTCAACAAAAAAGATATCGTTCGCCACCAGCTGGTACAACATATAGTAGAAGCATACGAAAAAAGTGAAAAGGACGAAGCAAGAAAAATTTTTCCGGACACCCATAAAGAAGAAAATAGACATCCAAAATAAAAATTTAGTCGAGAATTTCTCCCAAAAAGCAAATAAAACAAGAATATGAAGAATACATTAATTAAAACAAATTATCATTTCCCGGGACAAACCGCTGTTTATCACGGTAAGGTACGTGATGTGTACACTATTGATAACGATATATTGGTCATGATCGTAACCGACCGCATCTCGGCATTCGATGTTATTCTTCCAAAAGGGATTCCCTATAAAGGACAGGTATTAAATCAGATTGCCAACAAATTTCTGGATGCAACTTCCGATATCGTTCCTAATTGGAAAACGGCATCGCCCGACCCAATGGTTACTGTGGGTATACGCTGTGAACCTTATAAAGTGGAAATGGTTATTCGAGGCTATCTTACCGGAAGCGCTTGGCGCGAATACAAAAAAGGCGCACGATCTCTTTGTGGTGTGCCTCTGCCCGACGGAATGAGAAAAAATCAGAAATTCGACTCCCCTATTATCACTCCTACAACCAAAGCAGCCGAAGGTCACGACGAAAACATCTCCAAAGAAGAAATCATTGCACAAGGATTGGTAAGCAAAGAAGAATACGAACAAATTGAACAATACACCTACGCTTTATTTCAAAGAGGAACGGAAATGGCTGCCGAAAAAGGATTAATTCTTGTGGATACTAAATACGAATTCGGAAAAAAGGATGGCAAAATTTATCTGATCGACGAAATACATACTCCGGATTCATCCCGTTATTTTTATAGCGACAGCTATCGCGAATGTTTCGAAAAAGGTGAAGATCCCAAGCAGCTATCAAAAGAATTTGTCCGCCAATGGCTGATTGAAAACGGTTTTCAAGGACAACCCGGACAAAAAATCCCCGAAATGACCGAAGAATTTTGCAATCAAGTATCGGAACGTTATATTGAACTTTATGAGATTCTTACAGGTGAAAAATTCGTAAAAGCCGATACGAAAAACTTGGAAGAACGCATTGAAAGGAATGTGATGAATTATCTAACCAACCGAGCAGCGTATTAAAAAACATTCTGTCGATAAAAAATGGGAGAATATGGTTTATAACTCGGAGAAGGTGATTCCATACAATTCATCCGAACCCAAAACAAAGCAGGTAGAGCGCATGTTCAATTCGATTGCCTCTACTTACGATAAACTTAACGGCATTCTTTCTCTGGGGATCGATAATTTCTGGAGAAGGGACGCTATTAAAAAATTAAAGCCTTACCATCCGCAGCAAATTCTCGATGTTGCCACCGGAACAGGCGATTTTGCCATTCTAGCGCAACGGATTTTATCTCCCAATAAAATTATCGGAATCGATATTTCCGAAAAAATGATAGAGATGGGGAAGGAGAAAATCGAAGCTAAAGGTTTAGAAAACGGCATCACTTTAAAGCAACAAGATTGTAGGGCAATGAATTTCCCTGACAATACCTTCGATGCAGTAACAGTGGCTTTCGGCGTGCGAAACTTCGAAAATATCGATCAAGCATTCTCCGAAATCCTACGTGTTTTGAAAACCAACGGAATATTCCTATTCCTAGAACTCTCCACACCACAACATTTTCCAATGAAACAGCTCTACAACATGTATTCCAGATTCTTTATTCCATTCATAGGACGCTTAATTTCATCAGATAAAAATGCATATCAATATTTACCCCAATCCATCAGCGCATTTCCTCAGGGAGAAAAAATGTTGAACATACTTGAAAAAAACAGTTTCCATATCCTTCAATACAAAACCTATACTGCAGGAATATGCAGTTTGTATATTGTACAAAAAAGATCATAATGGATACGTACGGTCTTATCGGCTTCCCCCTTAAACACTCTTTCTCAGCAAGATTTTTCACTGAAAAATTCAAAAAGGAAAATATCGATGCCGAATACCTCAACTTTGAAATTGAAGATATCCTGCAAATTCGGGAAGTGATTTTGTCTAATCCGCATTTAAAAGGGTTGAACGTTACTATTCCATATAAAGAGCAAGTGATCCCTTTTCTTGACGAACTTTCACCCGAAGCTGAAAAAATTGGAGCAGTAAACGTCATCAAAATCAATCGAAACCAAAACGATAGACAGGATTACTATCTAAAGGGCTATAATACCGATTACACGGGATTTAAAAAGTCCATCGAGACTCTCATTAAATCCGATATCCACGAAAAAGCACTTGTTCTGGGCACAGGCGGAGCATCGAAAGCAGTTGTTCAGGCCCTTAACGACTTGGGAATCGAATGGAAACACGTTTCGCGCACAACCGGCGAAAATAAATTCACTTATGAGGAACTGACGCCCGAAATAATCAACGACTATCGGATTATTATCAACGCAACACCGGTTGGCACTTTCCCAAACATCCATGAATGTCCGAAAATTCCTTATCAATACCTTACCCCCCACCATATTCTCTATGATCTGGTATATAATCCGTCAGAAACATTATTCTTGAAAAAAGGCAAAGCGCAGGGCTCTACCGTAAAAAACGGCGAAGAAATGCTTCTTCTGCAAGCACTGGAAGCTTGGAAAATTTGGACAACATAAAGAAACCGCCCTCAGAAGATTGCTCAACGAGAGCGGTAACCCGACAAAAAAGAATTTTCCCTCCGGATTGTCCTTTTTTGTCTATCGAGAATGAGATTGTGTTAACCTGCCCAAGGCAGTGTTATTGCTTTTCAATGTCACCTGATCGCTTTACGTGACATGAATTTCTATTTGGCATCTTCATCTTCCCATTCTTCTACTTTCTCAGGATGAATCGGATCAGCATCCATCGTTATCTCATTACCTT
>JAAZMQ010000139.1 GCA_012798745.1 Bacteroidales bacterium | reverse complement strand
CGACCCATGGCGCGCGACAATAAACTCATTGGCGTGTTTACGCTCGACGGAATACCGCCCGCACCGCGTGGAGTGCCTCAGATTGAAGTTACCTTCGATATCGATGCAAACGGTATCTTGAATGTAACGGCCAAAGATAAGGCTACAGGTAAAGAACAGCATATCCGCATTGAAGCATCTTCGGGTCTGACTGAAGAAGAAATCAAGCGGATGAAAGAAGAAGCTGCTGCACATGCCGAGGCCGACAGAAAAGAAAGAGAGCGTGTGGACAAGCTGAACCAGGCCGATGCGATGATTTTCCAGACAGAGAAACAGTTGCAAGAGCTGGGCGATAAGATTCCTGTCGACAAGAAAGGTCCAATCGAAGCTGCTCTCAACAAACTGAAAGAGGCTCACAAAGCACAGAATTTGGAAGAGATAGACAAGGCTATCAATGAATTGAATACTGCTTTCCATGCAGCTTCGCAAGAAATATATAATGCGACTAATGCAGGTGCAGGTACAGGTGCAGGTGCCGGAGCGGCAGGTGGTACGCAGAGCGGTCCACAGCAAGGAGACGACAGCGACAAAGGGGGTGAAGATGTCACGGATGTCGATTTTGAAGAAGTGAAGTAATTTTCACAACAAACCACTATAATAAATAGATTAATCCCTGTGAATGCGATGTTCACAGGGATTTTTTTTGCCTGCAAACGAAAATAACGATCATTTCAGCATTGAATCATCACTATTTTGCTTGATAATTCCAATGTATTTTTTACCTTTGAAAATCGATAGGAAATTCAATACAGAGAGATGCAATAGAGAGATATTTCTCGGTTAACGTTTTTTGCTTCGATTCCTGTTTAATTTAATACAATAAGAAAAATAATAATAAAGTTAATACTATGTGGACAACAACACCAAGCATTATTGAAAAAGAGCACCCTGTTGACAGGTTTGCTCTACACTACGTTCCGCAAACACATTGGCATATATGGCATGCGCTGTGGTTTTGGGCAATGGGCATTGGAAGCGGCATTTTTTGTCTGCGCCAATTTTTTGGCATCAGTGGTGGCGGCCTTTTTTTGGGGATGAATGCCATCGATATTGTCGGACTGGTTCTTGTGGCTGTCGGTGGTTTGATTTTGATTCTTGATCTTGGCAAACCATTTCGGTTTTTCAACTCTCTTCTCAAACCCAAAAATGCATGGATTTCGCGAGGTGCAATTTCCGATTTTGCGTTTTTGGCACTTGTCGTACTGTATGTTCTGCCCGGATTGATACCTTCCTTGCCATGGACAGACGCCGTGTTTTTGCAAGCCGATATCGTAAGCAGGATATTTATCGTGTTGGCCGTTTTCTTCGCTATCGTCATCATGATTTATCCGGGATTCGTGCTCTTCTATTCACGTAATATTCCTTTTTGGAACAGCATTTTCACTCCGATTTTGTTTTTCGAATATGCACTTACCAGCAGTTTCGGGCTTATCGGGTGGATGGTTACAGCCAACGGAGAAGCGCTTCCTTCATCGTTCTACATCGCATTTATTGTTACGCTTTGTATTACGCTTGTGTCGGTATTGGTGTATTTATTCGAACGCAACAGTGTGCAAAATCCGTGCATCAAGGCATCTATCAACTGCCTATTGAAAGGAAAAGCATCGGGCTGGTTTTGGTTTTCGCAAATCGTGGGATCACTCCTGCCCATCGCCATGCTTGCCGCGATGCTCACGAACAGTATTTTCCCCGCCTCAAGCATGATGTGGATCGGAGTCTGCACCGTTCTCGGAAGCTTTACATTCCGATACAGTCAGCTGCTTGCAGGTTTACGTGTTTCACCTTTGGTATAATAATATGAAAGAATTACAATTATGAGTAAAGAAATAAAAAAGTTTTCGGCATGTGTTCCCAACTGTTGGATGAACTGCCGTTTATATGCACATGTTCGTGATGGCAAACTGGTTCAAACATCGGCTGCTCCTTTTCCTGATCCTTCCTACAATCGCGTTTGCCTGCGTGGGCTTTCGCATCCACAGCGCGTCAACAGCAAAGAGCGCATCCTTCACCCGATGAAACGTGTGGGCAAGCGCGGCGAAAACAAATTCCAACAGATTACCTGGGACGAGGCTATCGATATCCTCTCGACCAATCTCAACCGGATTCGCGAAAAATACGGATCGAAAGCCGTTGCATTTATTCCCTGGTCGGGCAGCTACGCCGCCATCAACGGCGGCATGCCCGGTGCCATCAAACGCTTTGCCAACCTTTTTGAGGGAACTATCGTGGTGGATGGTGTCGATTTCGGAATGCCTACGGGTATGTCGCAGGTAGTGGCCAATCTGGCAGGCGGTATGGCATCCCTCTTTTTGGGGCCGGAACCGAAAGATTTAAGCTATGCCAAAACTCTTATCTTTTGGGGAACGAACATCACCGATTCGCAGGTGCATAACTGGCACTTTGTGCTTGATGCAATGGAAAACGGAGCAAAACTGATTTGCATCGATCCCCGTTACAGTGAGACCGCCGCCAAATCGCACGAATGGGTCAGAATCAGACCGGGATCGGATTCGGTACTTGCACTGTCGATGATACAGGTAATCATCGAAGAGAACCTGATCGACAGCGATTACTGTATTCAACATACGGTAGCTCCTTTCCTCGTGCGTCAGGACAACGGATTGTTCCTCCGGCAGAACGATATCGACGGAAGCGATCAAGCCGGATATGTGGTTGTGGATTCGGAATCGGGAGAAATCAAACCGATCGAATCGGTTACCCGCCCCGAATTACTGGGAACTTTTGACGTTAAGCTGCACAATGGCAACACCTTGCAGGTGAAAACCGCCTTACAAATGCTGAAGGACGAAGCAGACAAATTCAAACCTGCCGAAGCCGAAAGAATAACAACCGTTCCGGCGGAAAAAATTATAGAAATAGCCCGAATTTATGCCACCAATACACCTTCGACCATATATCCCGGATTCGGAATAGATCGATGGGACAATGCCGACCAGGCGGGCAGAGGTATTGCCACGCTCGGTGTAATTACCGGACAAATCGGCAAAAAAGGTGCATCTCCACTCGGAACAATGGGGCAAAGCGCCATACAATATACGATATCGGATGCTGTGATGGGGCCTTGGACAGCTCCATCGGGAACGCAAGCCGAACTGCTTAATTTCGTGCTGTTGCAGCAAGCCGTTCTCACCGGGAAAGTCGATATGTGGGAACCCAAAGATCCCGACAATCCCCTTGCGGGTCCAACTGCCAAAACACCCGTTTCGAAAGACTGGCCTATCAAAGGATTGATTTTAACTACGGGAAACGTTGTAAGCAATCACGCCGAACAAAAGGTAACGATCGAGGAGATGTTCAGTGAAGAGAAACTCGATTTCATTTGCTGCATCGATATGGTCATGACCGATACGGCGCGTCATGCCGACTTGTTTCTGCCCTGCACCAGCTGGTTCGAAAACGACGATATCGTCGGCGGACTTCATCCGTATGTGATGCGGATGGAAAAAGCCATCGAACCTATGGGCGAAAGCAAGGGCGATTGGGAGATATTCCAATTGTTGGCGCAGAAAATGGGATATGGCGAATATTTCCAAGGAGAAGCCAAAGACCAAATAGAAAGCATTCTCGACGTGCTGGGAAATCTTTTCGGGGACAGGAAGGAGGAAATTCTGAAAGAATTCAGAGAAAAAGGCATCGCGCGACTCTCCGATCCTCATTCCGTTCCGTTTGCCGACGGCGTGTTTTACACCCGCACCGGTCGTGCCGAATTTTACTCCGAAGGAGTGGCAACCGTTTACCCGAAAACTATGCCGGCACTGCAATTGCCGGTGAACGAGGGACATAATCCGTTGCCGCATTTCGAACCGCCGGCTGAAGCGTGGTTCGATAATCCACTCATCAAAAAATATCCGTTGGCACTGAGTACATTGCACACCAAGTGGCGGGTCCACACCACATTTTATGAGGTGGCCGCACTGCGTGAAATCGATCCCGAGCCGGTGGTTTATCTCAATCGTCGCGAAAGCGAGAAACGAGGGCTTAAGGACGGCGATTACGTACGCGTATTCAATGATCGCGGCCATTGCGTGGTACGCCTGATAGTGGACGACTCCATCAACGACGGCGGAGCCGCCATTCCCAAAGGTTGGCAGCGTCATCAGTTTAAAGAAGGAGGATATCAGGAACTTACAAAAAATCATATTAATACGGTTCACTACGGCATGTCGTTTTTTGATGCCCTGGTGGAAGTTGAAAAATGGGAAAGATAACAGCTATGGAAAATAACGATAAGAAAAAGAAAAAACGTTGGGGAATGGTTATCGACCTTACCCGTTGCGTGGGATGTCAAACCTGTGCGGTAGGTTGCAAAATAAAAAACAATCTGGCCGATGGTTTGTGGTGGAACAGGGTGATCACGGTTGGCGGCGATCATATCGATACGGCCGGAGGTACGTACAAGCACCCCATGCGTTATTCCATTCCGTTGAATTGTCAGAATTGCGAAAATCCGATCTGTGTGGATGTATGCCCAACGGGAGCTTCTTACCGGAGAGAAGAAGACAATTTGGTTTTGATCGATTACGATAAATGCATCGGATGCAGGGCGTGTGTTCAAGCTTGTCCGTATGGAGTGCGGATTGCCAATATTGAAGAACCTCGATACGAACATTGCGATGTTCAGTTGGGATCGGATGAGGTAACACCCCGCTATCAGGGAGTGGTTGAAAAATGCACCTTCTGTGTGGAACTCATCGATCAGGGACTGAATCCGTTTTGTATCGATGTTTGTCCCGAAAGAGCCCGCTATTTTGGCGATCTGAACGATGAAGACAGTGATGTTTCTCAACTCATTCGCGAGAATCCCGTTGAAACACTTCATCCGCAACTGGGAACAAATCCGAACGTGTACTACATTCCGCCCGCCAAGAAAAAAACGAGACGAACCGGATTGGATTTTATTCGGTAACATGGGTAAGGCCGATGACAAACCGAACCAAATAATGAAACGAGCAAACCTGACAGTACTGTTTATCTGTTTACTGTTTTTTTCTGCAAAGGCCGAAGAGATCGACACAACCAAAATCTCAAATACGTTTCAACTGGGTGAAGTCATTGTGTTTGCACCAAGATCGGATAATACGGTCAGTCAAGATTTCAATCTGCAGATGAACAACACGAACGTGAGTGAAGCGTTGCGATCGATCCCGTCGGTGATATATGCCAATATGGGCGGACGTTTCGAGCCGACAATCCTGGTGCGTGGATTTGATATCCGCGGCATTCCCGTTTTTGTTGACGGAATTCCCCTCCAGATGCCCTATGACGGAGACATCGATTTGGGACACCTCACCACGTTCGATTATGCTCAGGTTTCGCTTACAAAAGGTCTTACACCCATGTCGTTGGGACCCAACACCATTGGCGGAAGCATCAATCTGGTGAGTTTTCAACCTACCGACAACATCAATGTCCGGGCTATAACCGGTCTGGCGAGTGGCAACACGTATGAATATGGAGTAAACGCAGGAAGCCGAAGGGAGAAATTCTTCGCCCAAGCAAGCTATTACGAGCGTCATACCGACTATTTTACGCTATCGCACAGCTACCAACCCACTATGTATCAGTCCGGCAGAAGGAGAGACAATTCGTACTCCGATTTTCAGAAAGTAAACCTGAAAATCGGATACTTAGTCGCCCCCGGTCAGGAGTTTACCCTCAACTACCAATATCAGAACAACGCAAAAGGGAACCCGCCATACAGCGGCAGTGACGACAAGCAATCTGCCCGATTTTGGCAATGGCCCGTGTGGGAAAGGCAAAGTCTGTATTTTATTTCGAAAAACAGCATAAACACGAACAACGACATTAAGACAAGTATTTATGCCGATAAGTTCTACAACGTAATGGAAAGCTACGACGATCAGTCGTACACTACGCAGAACAAGAAATACGCTTTTACCAGCATATACAACGATCGAAACGTTGGCGGGAATGTGATTTTATCGAATACCTCCATCGCCGACAATCAATTGAATTTTTCGATTCAGATGAATCGAAACGAACACAAATCGCACAACGAAGGAAGTCCGCAGCTCACCAACAGCGATTTCGTGTGGAGCATAGGGTTGGACGATCGGTACATAATAAACAAAAAATGGTCGTTGATCGGAGGATTATCCTACAATCGACAAAAAAGTCTGAAAGCCGAAGATCAGGTTACAAACGAAGGGACAACCGCGTTTCCCGAAAACTCACATCAGGCGGTAAATACGCAACTATCAGCCAACTGGACAGCCGCCGACAACTTTTCGATGTCGGCCTACGTGGCGCGAAAAACACGGTTCGCCACTCTCAAGGAACGGTATTCGTACAAGATGGGGCAGGGGCTTCCCAACCCCGATTTGCAACCCGAGAAAGCCACCCATTTCGATGTTTCGTTTCAATACGAGATCCTGAAAAATCTGGTATTCAACGGTTCGGTGTATTCTATTCGCTTGCACGATGTTATTCAATTGGTGAACGATGTTGAAGGAAATCTCACACAAATACAGAATGCGGGGAAAGCCCGTTTTAGGGGATGTGATGCAAGTTTGCACTATACGATCCTGAAAAATCTCGATCTGACTTCCTCCTATTCCTTTATCATTCAAAAAAACATATCGGACCCCGATCTACGGTTTACGGATGTTCCAAAACATAAGGTGTGGAGCAATTTGTCGTATCAACCCGCAAGTTGGGCAAAAGCAAGCATTACCCATGAATACTATTCTCGCCGATACAGCCGTTCCTACGGTATTACGGCCGACGAATTTCATTTGTTCAACCTGCAGGGCTCGCTTTCGTGGAAACACTTGACGCTTTACATGGGTCTGAAAAATCTTTTTGACACCAATTATGCCTATGCCGAAGGTTATCCCGAAGCGGGAAGAAACTATTTTACCAAACTGGTTTTTCAATTGAATTAAAAAACTTCACCCTTTACACCAACCGATGAACGTGAAAACAACGGAAACGACGGAAACAGCAAAAGCACCGCTGAATGAACAATGGATCAAAGCATCCATCATTGGTTCGATGTGGGCATCGGTGGAGATTGTATGGGGCAGTTTTCTGCACAACCTCAGGGTGCCGCTCAGCGGTCATATCCTTACCGCCATCGGATTGATTATTCTCATATCGGCAAGTTACCGTTGGAAAGAAAAGGGATTGTTTTGGCGTGCCGGCGTAATCTGTGCTTTGCTGAAAACCATGTCGCCCAGTGCAGTGATTTTTGGGCCGATGATTGCCATTTTCACTGAAGCACTCCTGCTCGAAGCGTCGGTCAGCTTGTTCGGAAAAAACCATATCGGATTGGCAATCGGCGCCATTCTGGCCATGTCCTGGAATTTAGTCCAGGCCATTATTAGCAAAGTAATCGCTTATGGATACAATTTGGTGAAACTCTACGAAAGCATCATGCTCTATGCTCAAAAACAACTGCATACCGATATCGATATGGTTTGGGCCCCCATCGTATGGTTGTTGATCATCTATATTTTGTTGGGACTGGGTACGGCCATTGCCGGCATTTCCATCGGAAAACGAATCGAATCGGCCGATTTGATGCCGCAACCGATGGACGATAAAAACAAAACCCGGCACTCGCTAATCCCCAAATATTCGCATTTCCCTTTCTCCACCACTTGGCTGATTTTCGACCTATTGGCTGTCGGTGCGGTACTTGTCACGGCCAACTTCATTCCCGCCGGATATTGGTTCGGCATGAGCATTGCCGTTATTGCAAGCTGGATCATGCATTACAAAGTAGCATTGCGCCGTCTGGCGCGACCGCACCTCTGGATTTCGTTTTTCCTTATTACGGTGATTGCAGCCGTGGCTTTTTCGCAGTTTCAAGGCGAGGTATCGGTAGGTGAAGGAGCACTGATCGGCATCGAAATGAATGTACGCGCCATTGTCGTCGTAATTGGGTTTTCCGTCATCGGCACCGAACTTTATAGCCCGAAAATCAAAAAAATGTTCCAACGAAAATCGCTTCTCTCGCTTTATACCGCGCTTGACTTGTCAACCGAAAGTTTGCCCAACATGATTGCGTTGGTGCCCAACTTGAAAACGATTTTCAGTAACCCCATCGACATCATTCGAAAATTCATGTCGTATGCCGAATACCGGATGCATGAAATCGGGACACGGCAGCGACAACAGGCAACGGTTGCGATTGTTACAGGAGAAAAAGGAAGCGGTAAAACGCGTTTTCTGTCGGAAACCGCACACGAATTGAAAAAGCGGGGATTTGAAGTGGGAGGCGTTTACACAAAAAAAATCCGCAACAACGGCGAGATCATCGGTTATCGGGCAGTAAACGTTGCAACCTGTGAAGAACAGCCATTTTTGCGAAAAGACAACGGAGATACCGGCTTGCGAATCGGCGCTTTTTCGATTGACTGTGCCGGGTTGGAATTAGGACAAAAAGCCATTGCTCGAGCCATGAATGCAAACTTGTTGATGATTGACGAAATCGGTAAATTGGAACTCGAAGGTGGCGGTTGGCACGACGAATTGAACGCACTTCCATTGGAAAAACAGCTGTTTATCGTGCTGTCGGTACGACTGGAATTTGTGAATGACGTCATCGATAAATGGAATCTGCATCCTTCGGCAATTTACAATGTATCCGAATGTAAAGTTGAAACATTGGCAAGCGAAATCATTGCCTATTTCGAAGGAGAGAAGTAAAATTGTCCATTGTCCCCACATACACTGCCTTACCTACCCCCCGCTCGAAACAGTGGTCTTGCCGGAGTTAGCGCCAATTGCCGCCAATGAGATAGAGATGGGGACAGAAACAGAAAGCATTCGCCGGTGCTTTTTTAGGATTCTCGTTTCTTGCGATTTTCGATATATTGAAGCACATAATGGTAATCGGGCAGGGTATTCAGGTTGAAGAACAAGTGATGGTCGTAAAACGGTGTCGTTTCGTCAATCTTCACTGCTGCATAACCTAACTGAGCGAGGGCATCAAGCACCTTGTAGCAGCCTTTCTCAATGAATTCGGCAAACGTTTCCATGCAACTTTTTCGATAAACCGCGCAAAGCGGTTCCGGTTT
>JAAZMQ010000138.1 GCA_012798745.1 Bacteroidales bacterium | reverse complement strand
TAGAGTGCCCTAAAAATATTTCAATCACCAACATTGCACGCCTCAACCGCGAATTTTTGAAGGCAAAATTCCAAGATTGACAAACCGAATCGCAATCAAAAAACATATTGGAGAGCATTTTGTTTCTATTAAAAGAAGCGAAATGCTTTTTTTATTATAATAAAAAACAATAGCCTATGTTAACATCCTTTTGATCCTCTATTTTGTTATATATACGTTAATTGATTAAGTTTGACTTTAGGAAACCAACCAAATGCAAAAAAAGTGTGTCTTACCAACTAAAATTGGATGAATATGAAAAAATTAATCCTTAATACAGCAATTATCATTTTGTCTATGCTTGCTCTGCCGGCTTTTTCGCAAATTCGATTTGGCATAAGGGGAGATATCGGGCTCAATAATCCTACTTTTACCAGCAACGCATTGAAAGTCGAGAACATGACAAATTACAGTATCGGACCTTCCCTGGAAACCATGCTCCCTTTATTTGTTGCCGATATAGGCATTGATGCTTCGCTTTTGTACTCTAACAATCGAATGACAGTGTCAAAGATAGAAAACGAAAATATCTCGAACAAAATCACAAACCACTATGTTAAACTTCCTGTGAATTTGAAAGTTAAATTCGGCATCGGGCTGCATCTGATAAAAATGTACGCAGCAGTGGGTCCCTATGCAGCTTATCTGATTTCGGGAGATAAAATCAAACTCAACGATGCAGTAGAAAATATAAAAGCCAAATCTTTCGAAGCGGGAACCAATATCGGCGTGGGGTTTGAAGTGCTAAGAATATTTCAGTTGGGTGTAAATTATGGCATTAAACATACCGATAATTACAAAATCGATAAGCCCGATTGGAGCGATCCGTTGAACGGAAAAACAAAGTGCTGGTCGATTATCGGATCGATATATCTCTAAAATTAAATGTTTGCCGATGTAATTCTTCCTCTCCCCCTTTCCAATACTTTTACTTATGCTGTTCCAACAAAAATGCACAATAAGATTGGAAAAGGATTTCGTGTGATTGTTCCTTTCGGAAAACGAAAATATTACACAGCTATTGTTGTCGCACTTCATGAAAAGAAGCCAAAATCGGTCGAGACAAAAGAAATTTACTCTCTTATAGATCACCACCCCATCGTAAACGATTGCCAACTCAAATTATGGGAGTGGATTTCTTTTTATTATTTATCGTCGCTTGGCGATGTATATAAAGCAGCGGTACCCGCTAAACTCAGGATAGAAAGCGAAACTTGCGTCGAGTTAAAAAAAACAGAAGAAAATAATTTTCCTCTCACCCCAACAGAGAAAAAAATAACAGCTTATTTACAAGACAAAGGAGCAGCAAAAATATCGGAACTCGAAAAAAATCTGCAAATATCAAACATTTTTCCTCACATTTATGGGCTAACGGAAAAAGGAATTATTACTACCTACGAAAAGATTGAACGCAAATTCAAACCGAAAACCGAAAAATTTATTTCCATTAATCCCGAAATAGATAAAAAAGACATTCCGGCACTTATCGGCAGAGCAAAGAAACAACAGGTGCTTTTCGAACAAATAATTTCTCTGCTTTCACAAAAAAATACCCCATGTATAAGCCGAGAAGAAATACGTAAAGAAACTAAAGCCTCTCCTGCCGTTCTCGATGGATTGATCAAAAAAAATATTTTACGCCAATTTCCCAAAGAAGTAAGCCGCATTGCTCCGGAAGTAAAAGCTACTAGAAAACCATTCCCTCTAAGTGAATATCAACAACAAGCATTTGACGAAATATGCAATTGTTTTACCAATAAAAACACCTGCTTATTATATGGTGTTACCTCGAGCGGGAAAACCGAGATTTATATTCATCTCATCGAAAAGATGCTTCAAGAAGGAAAACAAACCCTCTATCTTGTGCCCGAAATTGCCCTTACCACTCAGCTCACTCAACGACTACAAGACGTATTCGGCGACAAATTGGGTATCTATCATTCAAAAATAAATGATAACGAACGCACCGAAATCTGGCAGAAAATGCTATCGGAAGACCCTTACGAAATCATTATCGGCGTACGTTCCTCTCTATTCCTTCCGTTTCACCAATTAGGATTGATCATTGTAGACGAAGAGCATGAAAGCAGTTACAAACAACAGCAAGTTGCACCACGTTATCACGCCCGCGACACAGCCATCGTGTTGGCACATTTGGTTGGCGCAAAAACGTTACTCGGATCGGCTACTCCCGCTATTGAATCTTTTTACAACGCAAAAAGAGGTAAATACGGCCTTGTTACACTAACAAGACGTTTCGAAGAAGTGCTCATGCCGGAAATTATTATCGAGAATACCAAAGAACTACGTCG
>JAAZMQ010000137.1 GCA_012798745.1 Bacteroidales bacterium | reverse complement strand
CCGCTCCTTGTGTTGGCATTTTGGACAATGACGGTCACGGCAACTGTTGTAGCTGACGTGCGTTTCGCCACATTCCGGACACGCCTCCACATGGCCGCCAAGGGAACGGGTACGGCACATGGCCATTACCGAAAAAGACTTGAGGACCTGTGGTACGGTGGAATAAGAGTCAAAAAAATCGTCACCCCACTCCCGGATGATTTGCCCGACCTCATGCTTTGGCCGCATCCCCGAAGATCGTGTCAATCAGCAAAACACAGTTGTGTTTCTCCATCCTTGCTACGTGGAGGTAGGTCATCGTGGTCTGTATGGAGCGGTGGCCAAGACGGTCTTTTACGGTTTGGATATCCTCTCCATATTCCAAAAGATGTGTTGCGAAGGAATGGCGGAGCGTGTGAGTGGTAAGTTGCGTGTCAAGACCGACACGCTTCAAAGCTTCTCTAAGCCGCAAGCGTATAAAATGATTGTCGATTGGCCCGTCCGCACCGAAACGTTTAAATACGAGATTCATGCTCGGGTAACTTTGGCGATAGGCCTTCAGGACAACCAGCGTCTTGCCCGAGATAGGGACAACCCTGTCCTTGCCGCCCTTGCCACGTTTGATGTGAACCATCTTCCGATGGATGTCAATATCTGTCCACTTCAGGTTGCATGCTTCAAAGGCACGAAGGCCGCAATCGTAGATTGTGGAAAATAGGGCCTTGGAATACAATTCACAGGAGTGAAGCAATGTCCTTACATCTTCCGTTGACATCACCCGTGGAAGTTTCTTATCCCGGCGAATCGCCGGAAGAACAAGGCCGGGGAGTTCATTATAACCCAAAGTGTTGAGGTAGCACTTCAAACCATAAATGAAATGCTTGAACTGGGCTTCTGCGGGTAGGGGCTTTCGGCTCAGCATGGATTGCAGGTAATCATCCAAATCTTGCTGGGTGAACTCCTCGGGAAGCTTGCCCACTTGGAGTACTGCTTTGTACAATGCGTGACAGTAATCAGTTATGCTACCCGCTGCATATCTGCTGATTTGCAGTTTGCTCGAAAAGAGCGATACGCGATCTGCAAAAGCTGGTACCTTTGCAATCGCCTTGTCTGAGATTTTCTTGGACATAGTATTTTACGTGAAAGAATTAATGGCGGACACTAATTGAACCAGTCCGCCGTTGGTTCTTCACAAAAAATACAAAAATGAGAATGATAAAACGAATAATTAACAAGAAATCTGCATATGCGCTAAATAACTTTAGCTTTTACGCTACTGCGGAAATTAGTACAACAGTTACAAAACATTATTATTGGCATTTCATTCGGCATAAAAAGCAATACTATTTCAACTTGGTTACCTGATAAAGTGGATTTTATTTTTCGTATTGTTGATAGAAAAAAATGGGCTATTGGTATTTTTAAACAAGAAATGAAAGACCTTATTCCACAGATTGAAGGTAATACTGATTTTCCAAAACTTTATGAATGTAATAAAGATGTAATAAAGATGTAATAAACATTTAGCTAATACATAATTTCTGCTCTATAATAAATAGTCAACTTATGCCCACCGAAAATCTCTTTCTCAATACCCTGGCTTTCAAGTTTCCAAAAGATCCCGTCACGTTCTATTTTTCACTCACCGACAGGAAAAACGTCAATCTGACAAAGCTCAACCACCAACTCTTTCCATCCCGGGTCAAAGAAATTTTTCCCGACATCAACAACCGGCAAACTCTCTACACCTCATTCACTCGACCCATCGACGGCTTCAAGCCGATCCCGATAGATTTTGCCGATGACAATTTCGCCCTCGTCAAACGATACTACAATCGCGAAATAAAGCACTACTTCACCCGCCAAAACATCCTCGTTGAACCTAATTTCGTCAACGATAACCAAATTTGGCTTCGTGCGACCGACTCCCCTGACAACAAAATTAAGGGCTGCACCGTTTTCGACCGTTTCACCCTGAAAGTCAATTTCAACCATTTTTCCGGCAACCCCGAAATCGTCCTCTCCTACGATCGGCAGGCAAAAATTCTCAACAAATCTGTCGCTGCATTTCTTTCCGAATACGAAGCCGCCAACGATGACATTTTTTCCGAAGCCCAATCTTCATCCGTCAATCCAGCCGGCTTTATCAATCGTGTGCTTTATATCCAATATTTTAGCGACGACAAAAAACAACGCAAACAGCAGATATTGAAGTACAAAAAACTTTGCGATCTTTCCAACGATGGCCGTCTGGTGGACTACAACAATGTATATCCCATTGTTCAAAACAGCTTAGCTTCCTATCTCGGCCTCTCCGACGAACAGGAAGAAGAGCATCCCAACACCCGCATCAAAAAAAACCGCTATACGAAATACATTTCCAAAATTATTGAATTTAAAAATCGTTTCATCTCTACCGAAGAATTTAAAAAGATTATCCCCGTTGTCGATCATTTCACCCCCGTCCAGGCCGGCAAAACCAACGAGGAAAGCAAGAGATTAGTCTTCGGCAAAAAGCCCAATTCCAATGAAAACCTGAT